>SVPL01000065.1 GCA_015065925.1 Oscillospiraceae bacterium | reverse complement strand
ATTTAAAACACTTCCTTTTCTAGCATTTTATCTGCCTTTATTTTATCATAAAACTGTAAATAATCCTCCCGTACATTCTGTAAACTATCCTACCATACTATACACAATGTGTCGTTCCGTATAATTAGCACATTTTTTAGGAACGGCACGCTGGCCGTTCCCTACGGTATAATTCGCCAATTTGTGCAAGAAATCCCAATTTATTGGATGCCACAAACCACGCCCGCGGGATTATTAACCGCCCGATTTATGGGTTTATACATTCGCGTGCATGGATGAAACGCCACGCGTTTCAACCCCAATTTATCTGTCAAGACAATTCAGTATTCAATAACAGTACATTTTTTTATACCGTAATATTCAAGGCAGGAAATGACTTTTTCATCAATTTCTTCGCCACACATCACAATGGGTATTGCAGGGGGGCAACCAACTGTCGGCAGGGCAGATATTCTTCCTAAAGCACTATTTAAATCTACCATTTCGCTTTTTGAAAAAGCCGCTTGTCTTATGGAAAGTTTTTGCTTTGGTAGAGATATTTTGGGGAATTTCACCTTGATTTCCGACTTCTTAGGCAGATTTTTAAAGGTCGATAAAATTTTTGCTAAATCTTCGTCGGAGTTTTCGGGGGTAAGCATTAAGGTTATAAAATCGGTGTCAAAAAATTCGGGAATTAGATTGTTTTTTGTTAAAGCTTCTGCAATTTCTTCACCCGAATATCCGTAAGACTTTGCAAAAACTGTGATTTTAAGGGGTTCATCACCTATAAGTGTGTAGCCTGAATTAAAAAGCTTTTTCTTTAAATTGTGAATTTTCAAAACAAATTCGTTAAGGCGTAGGGGGTAATCACACAGGTATTTATTAGCCATATCAAGGGACTGCAAAATCAGGTATGATGGACTTGTAGAGCCGAATAAACCAAGAGCCGATTTTGCGTTTTGTTTAAAATAATCATCAAGATTTTTGGAGAGGTGCAAATAGGCGCCACCCGTTAACACGGGGAGAGTTTTGTGAGCCGAATCGGTGCATAAATCCGCCCCTGAATCTATAGGGTGCTGGGATGGATTTAAAAATTTCAGGTAGGCTCCGTGGGCGTTATCCACAAGCAACAAAACCGAAAAATCGTGGCAAACCTTTGCTATTTTTTTAAGTTCAAGGCGGTTGCCCAAATAATCGGGGGAGGTAAGATAAACAGCAAAGGGAAGCTCACCGCAGCCTTTAAAATAGGCTAGCAAATCTTCTGCCGAAAGTTCTAAGGAGAGATAATTTTCACCTTTTCCTATAAGCCAATCAACCTCTAAATCAAGTAAAGCGGCGGCGGTTAAAAAGGCTTTGTGAGCGTTTCTAGCCGCTGCAATTTTTTTATTTTTCCCTGAAAAACTAAACGCCAAATAAAGCATCGCACGAATACAGTGGGAAGAACCTTCGGTGGAATAGTAGGTGTCACACCCAAAATGAAGGGATGCGTTTTGCTCACTTTCTTTTATAATTCCGTCGGCTTCATAAAGGCTGTCAGCACCCATAATTTCGGTAATATCATAGTCTTCAAAGCCTAAAAGACCGCATCCCTTATGACCGGGCATATGCAGTCTTACGGAATTTTGTAATATGTAGTTTTTTACAAAATCACAAATAGGCGTATTCATTTTATTCACCAAAGGCACGGGCGATTTGTACCATAATGGCACATTCCATACGCTTTTTAAAAAGCTCACAGCCCGCTTTGTAAATGCCCGTAACCTCACCTGTTGCGTGGTAGGCGTTAGCTGCGCAGCCACCTGAGCAGTAAAGTCTTGCCCAACAATCGCGACACTCTTTTCTTGCATAAACATTACAATTAGCAAAGGAGTTTTGGGTTTCTTTATTGGTAACACCCTGCCAGATATCCCCAAGCTTAAAGGCTTCATCGCCCACAAACTGATGGCAAGGGTAAAGGTCGCCCCAAGGGGTAACCGCCATATATTCGGTGCCTGAGCCACAACCCGAAATGCGCTTGTAAATACAAGGGCCACCTGTTAAATCAATCATATAATGGTAGAAGGTGAAGGGCTTGCCCTCTTTATCCCTTTTAAGCATAAGCTCGGCAAGTTTTTCGTACTGCTCCATAACAACCGTCATATCTTCGGGGGTGAGTTCGGCGGGGTCGCCTGCGGCGCACACAACCGGCTCCATACTAAGCTCAGTAAAGCCTAAATCAAGCATTACCTCAATATCTTTTAAAAAGTCGGGGTTTTGGTGGGTGAAGGTACCGCGCATATAGTAGTTTTTGTTGCCCCTTGCCTTAACCAGCTTTTGGAACTTAGGCACGATTTTATCAAAACTGCCCTTGCCGTTGTAATCAACGCGGTAGCGGTCGTGGATTTCCTTTCTGCCATCTAAACTGAGTACAACATTGCTCATTTCTTTATTGGCAAAAGCTATAACATCATCATCAATTAAAAGACCGTTTGTGGTAAGGGTGAAACGAAAATTTTTACCCTTTTCTTTTTCAATGCTTCGGGCGTAGGCTACAAGCTGTTTTACAACCTCGAAGTTCATAAGGGGTTCGCCACCGAAAAAATCCACCTCTAGATTATGACGGCTGCCCGAGTTTTCTATAAGCCAATCAAGGGCGCGCTTTCCAACCTCAAAGCTCATAACGGCGCGTTCACCCTGATATTTACCCTGACTTGCAAAACAGTATTCGCAGTTCAGGTTGCAGGTGTGGGCGATGTGCAGGCAGAGCGCCTTAACAACCCCCGAGGTTTTTTGCTTAAGAGTACCCGCCATAGGCTCAAATGTGTCGGGAGTGAATAGCTTATTTGCCGATTTAAGATTTAAAATCTGCTCATAACATTCTTCAATATCCGATAAAGAAATATCGGTATTTTGGCTATATTTTTCGCTGATGATTTTAATAACTTCATCGCGGGATTTATCTTCAAAAATTTCTATAATGTCATAAGCAACATCGTCTACTGCGTGAACCGAACCCGAGCATATATCCAAAACAATATTGTAGCCGCCCAGTTTATACTGATGTATCATAAAATCACCTGAATTAAAAGAAATATGTCATAAAAAAAGCCGCTTAGCGCGGCTAATTTTAAAAGGTTTAATTATTTGCTCTCTTCGGTGTTTTCGCACTGCTGATTAGCAATACCGCAGCTTGTTTTGCAAGCAGACTGGCAAGAAGTTTGACATTCGCCGCAACCACCGTTTTTAGCACTTTCGCAAAGGTTGCGAGTTTCAATAGTCTTAATATGTTCCATAATACTTTACCTCCATTGGAAATGAATATATATTATTATATCACGAAAGTTTTAATAAGTCAACAAAAACAAGTCATTTATAATAAATAAACAAAAGTTTTTAACTTTTTATAAAAAAATTAAAATATTTTACAAAAAACACTTGACAAATAACAAATTACTTGCTATAATATAGACAGAAAAGAAAAAGAGATTAAAAAAGATGACTAGATTTTAAAGAAAGGGGCTGAGTCCAATGAATAGTGAACCATTTTTCTCAGCCGTTTTGCCTAGTTAGGGTTGCTCAGAGTAGTTGGGGCAAAACGCAAAACCCAAGCAAGGAGTTATTTATGAAAAGGATTATAATCGGTTTGAAAATTGCAATTCATTTAGCCCTCGGGCAGTACAAAGAAATTTAATGAAGGGTGAGTCCAATGTACTAAGCAATACCGATTAAGCCTTTAAAAAGGTTAAATCATTCAAAAAAGTAAATAACCGAAAATTTTTTATAATCAACTGTTGTTAACTCAGCAAATAATATGAGGCTATGAAAAATAAGATTATTTAAAATCGCCCTGTCGGAAACGACAGGGCAGTTTTTTTATGCCTTTTTTTGGGGATTGTTTGACTTTGGTGCTTTTAAAATATTGGGGTAGTAATTATTATACCGCGGGCATATAAATAAAATCGGGGGTGATTTATATGAGCCGATTTGAAGCCGCACTACAGTGGTTTTGCAATAATATTGTTTGGGGCGCACCAATGGTTATGCTGGTGTTGGGTTCAGGAATTTTTTTAAGCTATAAGCTTGATTTTTTTCAAATAACACATTTAGGCTTGATTTTTAAAAATACGGCAGGCACATTATTTAAAAAAGACAACATTAAAAAAGGCAAAGGCTCTGTTTCTCAGCTTGGAATAGTATCTACAGCCCTTGCAGCCACAATAGGCACGGGAAATATAGCGGGTGTTGCTACTGCAATTACCATAGGTGGCGCGGGGGCGATATTTTGGATGTGGGTTTCGGCGATTTTTTCAATGGCAACGGCATATTCTGAAAATCTGCTTGGCGTTTATTACAGACAAAAAAACAAAAAAGGCGAATATGTCGGCGGAGCTATGTACTATTTAAAAGAGGGGTTAAAATCAAAAAGATTTTTAGGTAGAGTAAGAGTTCCCCTTGCCTTTTTATTTGCCCTTTTTTGCTTATTTTCATCCTTTGGAATGGGAAATATGATTCAGGTGAATACCGTTTCAGAGCTTTTTAAGGATGGCGTTTTAGGGGTTAGACTTGCACCCGCTACGGTGGGAGTGGTAATTGCAATTTTTGTGGGCTTTGCTATATTTGGCGGAGCAAAAAGAATTTGCAGAATAACCGAAAAGCTAGTCCCTTTTATGGCTTTGATATATATTTTAGGAACCCTTAGCGTTATTATTTTGAATTATAAAAATTTTGGCGGCGCGGTGGCAAATATTTTTAAAGGTGCCTTTGGATGCGGCGCATTGCTTGGCGGATTTTCAGGTCAGGCGGTAAAACGCGCCCTTGATACAGGACTCAGACGGGGAATTTTTTCAAATGAAGCGGGATTGGGCTCCTCACCTCTTGTGGGGGCTTGTACAGAAATAAAGGAGCCTGCCGTTCAAGGAATGTGGGGAATTTTTACGGTGTTTTTTGACACCATAATAGGCTGTAGTCTTACTGCTTTTGCACTTCTTACCTCGGGTGTTACGGCAGATAATTCTGCCAATTTTGGAGCTAGGCTTGTTTCCCTTGCCTTTTCAAAAACATTGGGTAGGGGAGCAGGGGAAATAGTTTCTGTTTTAACCCTGCTTTTTGCCCTTTCCACCATAATCGGATGGTCCTTTTACGGTATAAAAGCGGGGGAGTATTTATTGGGTGAAAAAAGGCTTTGGATTTATAAATTGGCTTTCACCCTTGCAGTAATACCGGGTGCAGTTTTAAAATTGGATACGGTATGGACTCTTTCAGATATTTTTAACGGTCTTATGGCGGTACCTAATTTAATTGGAGTATTAGCCCTTTCAAATCAGGTGAAGAAAATAAGCGACAAATTTTTAAAATGCAGAGTTTTAAACCGATAAATTGAGGTTTATTTATCTAGCGTCTAATATCTAACATCTAAAACGGGGAAGAAATGAAAAATCACTTCTTCCCCGTTTATTTTAAAATTATTATTTGCGTCGTTCTATAAAATCAACCGCTTCGTTTGGATCGGTTTTACGCTTTTTAATATCTCGAATAATGGTATAAATAATTACTATTGCAATAACCACTGCTGCTAAAATCGCAAGACTAAGCAATATAACTATAAAAACAGAGCCAACATCCCAAGCGCCTTTTTCCAAATCACTTTTTATGTTGAAGGTGGCAAGAGTCTCCCAGGCAACATTAACCTTTTGGTCGTCAATATTTCCCGTAAAGGTGAAGTTAAGGGAGTAAAAATTGTTGTTGCAGATTGTAATATACTGCACCGAACAGAAATTTCCGCCACTGTCCGTACCGTTGGAGCGCACTTCAATAAGCTTCATACCGTTTGCCGAAACCGATTTGTATGAAGCACCCTTTGTACTTACAAGCTCCTTTGCCGTTTTTGACAGAGCCTCATCATCCAAAAGGGCAAGATTGCCTATTTTTTTTGAAAAATCAGTTGACCAGCTTTTTACGGTTATTTGTGCCTTGGATGAAGGGTCTACACCAAAAAACAGGGTTTGCATTTCGCCTTTTTCGTTTGATTTAAGATAAGCCTTGAAGGATGAAAGGCTGTACCCAAGGGATTCAATAAGCTCTACATTATCCTCGGCGGTTTCAGTATTCAAAAGCAGATAGTTTTCGGGCAAGGTCAGTGAAAGCTTATGAGTCTCATCCTTGGCAACCGTTTCGGCAAAAACACCTGTCACCGTAAACAGAAAAAAAGTGAAGATTAAACTCACACATAAAAAATATTTTAGGATTTTAGTCATCCGACTTACCTTCTTATAAATTATTTTGTTTTTTGGCGGCGGTTACGGTGTTTGCCATAAGCATAGCAATGGTCATAGGGCCAGCGCCACCGGGGACGGGGGTAATGTGTGAGCATTTATCCTTTACGGCTTCAAAATCAACATCACCGCAAAGCTTACCGTTTTCGAGGCGGTTTATACCAACATCAATAACAACGGCGCCCTCTTTGACCATATTGGGAGTAACAAAATTTGCCCTTCCAACTGCGGCTACCAAAATGTCTGCCTGTGAAGTGATTTCGCTTAAATTCTGAGTTTTGGAGTGGCAGATTGTAACGGTTGCGTTGCGATGTAAAAGAAGCATAGACATAGGCTTACCAACAATGTTGGAGCGACCTATAACCACACAGCTTTTACCCTCGATTTCAACACCTGTTTCATCTATAAGACGCATAACACCTGCGGGTGTACAGGGTAAAAAATCAAAATCACCTATCATAATTTTACCAACATTAACGGGGTGGAAGGCGTCTACATCCTTTTCGGGAGAAATGGCGTTAATAACCGCCTTTTCGTCCAAATGACGGGGTAGGGGAAGCTGACATAAAATGCCGTTTATATCACTTCTTGAGTTTAATTCCTCAATAAGACCTAAAAGATTTTCCATAGTAGTTTCGGCGGGGAGTGCGTATTCTTCGGAATAAATACCAAGAAGCTCGCAAGCCTTTTTCTTGTTGTTCACATATACTCTTGATGCAGGGTCGTCACCCACAATAATAACTGCAAGGCCAACCGAAACACCCTTTTCTTTAAGCGAGGCAACCTCTAAGCGAAGTTCTTCCTTTGTTTTCGCCGATATTGCTTTTCCGTCAATTATCTTCATTTTCATTTCCTCCCGAAATATTATGTTCTGTGGTATCTTCCGATAAATCAATTTCAACATCTTTAAAGGTTTCTTTTGTATTTTCCTCTGTGCCTTCCTCACCATCTGCAAAAACGGGCACATAGGTTTTGTCATTTTCTTTTGTGGCAGATTTTTTATGCATAATAATTAAAATAGCTACGCAAGTAATACAAAGCAGGGCAGAAAGTAAACTGGAAACTCTGATACCGCTGTTTCCGAGCATTAAGCTATCGATTCTGAGCAGCTCAATAAAGGTGCGTTCAAATCCGTACCAAGCGCCGTACATAAGAGCGACTTGACCCTTGTATTTTCTCTTTTTACTTGCAAAATGAAGTAAAATAAAGCCTAAAATACACCAAAGCGATTCATACAAAAAGCAGGGATGTACTAAATCGTTGCTTTGCATTTGGGAGGCGATTTTGCTACCCGTCATACCAAACCAATCACTGCCCGTGAAGGTGCCGTATGCCTCCTGATTTACAAAATTACCCCATCTGCCGATACCTTGACCGATTAAAAATCCAAGTGAGGTAATATCAAGCGCCGATAAAATGTTGAATTTATAAATTCGTTGCATTATAAAAATGGTTATGGCGGCGCCTATAACTCCGCCGTAAATGGCAAGTCCTGCGAAGCCTCTGCCACTAATATCAAAGAAATCGGCAAAGGTCATATTTGGGTCAAAGATTATATAGTAGGCGCGAGCCGAAAGTATGCTTATGGGAAGCACAACCACAAAGGAGTTAAAAATGTGGTCGGGATTCATATCAAAGCGTTTGGCATTTTTCATTCCGTAAAGGAAGGCGGAAAGCACACCTACCGTAATGATTATTCCGTACCAATAAACATCCCACCATCCAAAAAGGGAAAAGGCAACGGGATTTATGTGAAATTCTATCCCAAAAAGATTAATTGTATTCATTATTTAAGCCTCCCCCTTTTTTATGGGGTTAACAATGGATAAAACCGCCTTTTCTCTTTCAAAAATCGAAAGGAGAGATTTTACATCCTCGGGTGTAACCTTGGCTAAGCACTCAAAATATTTAAAAATATCATAACCTAAAACGGTTGCGTCTGTTAGCATTGAGCAAACGCTTTCGGCTGTGTCAAAACGGCAAATTCCACGGCCGTAAAGCTCACGGCGGATGGCTTCAAAAAGTTTTTCATCAAATTTACCGTTTTTATATTCCTCGGTTTTGTTTAAAATAAGGTTCATAACCTCCTTGGGGTTGTCGGATTCACCCTCGAAAAAGGGTAGAGCAAAACTGCGTCCGTTAAAATATTCAAAGGAAAATTCTTCGTTAATAAGGCTTTTTTCCAAAAGCTCGCGGTATAAGTCAGAGGCGCTTCCCGCCAACATTTTAAGCAAAATTTCCATTGAAACAAGCTTCATTTCCTTTGGAGTTTCGGCTACATTATCTTCCTTAAAGCCTAAGCAGAAAAGTGGCTTTGCAACATCTAAATTACAGCTTACAAGATTTTCTTTAACCTCTTTGGGTTCCTCAGGCATTACCGATTTGGTGTTGCCTTGAGGATTTTCAGGAAGCTTTAAATTTTTGTAAATGAAATCCAAAACCTCATCGGTATTAAAGTCACCCGCCAATACAATAAACATATTAGAAAGGTCATAAAAACGGTTGTAGCAATCATAAAGGGTGTTGTGGGTGATTTTTGCTATGGAGTCAATAGTACCCGCAATATCAATACGAACAGGATGATTGTGGAACATTCCTTCAAGCATATTAAAAAGAACTCGCCAGTTTGGCATATCGTCATACATTCTTATTTCCTGACCGATAATGCCCTGTTCCTTATTGACGGTGGCTTCGGTGAAGTAGGGGGAGCGTACAAAGTCAAGCAGGATTTTTAAATTGTCATAAAAACGGTTAGAGCAGGAAAAAAGGTAGCAGGTGCGGTCAAAGGAGGTGTATGCGTTGGAGTAGGCACCTGTTTTGGCATATTTTGTAAAGGCGTCGCCATCCTCACTTTCAAAAAGCTTATGCTCTAAAAAGTGGGCAATACCCTCGGGAAGGTCAACGGTTTCGCCCTTTTCATTCAGGTAGGCATTATCCACCGAGCCGTACTTTGTGCCGAAAATAGCATAATTTGAGCTAAATCCCTTCATAGGATAAAGCAAAATTTTAAGCCCTGAGGGATGCTCATTTAAAATATATTCCTTGTGAATAAGCTCACTTTTAATTACAGTTTTATTCATTAGTTTTCACCCTTTTTCGGCATAATTTTGTAAACGGTATCTAAGGTGTACATTTTTGCCGCCTTGATAACATCCTCTATCGTTACTGCTTCAATAGATGAAATATATTCTTCAGGGGAGATAGGTGTATCTCCAAGGCGCATACTGTACCAGGCATCAAGGGAGGCTTGACTGTCATTAAGGCAGATAAGTGAGTCCTTAATACTGCGGATTGAAGCTGCCAAATCCTCGGGAGAAATATCACCCTTTTTAATGTCTTCAAGTTGATTTAAAATCTCTTTTTCGGCGCGTTCGGCGTTGTTCGGCTCTACACCGCTATCTACAAGCAAATATCCCTTTGTGCGGTTAGGTCTTGCGGCACAGTAGTAGCAAAGGCTGTATTTTTCGCGCACATTTTTAAATAGCTTTGAGTATGGACCGCCACCGAAAAGGTCGGAAAAAACGGCTAAAAATGCGGTATCCTTGTCATTACCAACAAGGTCGGTGCAAAATCCCATAACAAGCTTGCCTTGGGAAACATCCATATTTTCCTCTATACGGCAAACCTCTTTATTTGGAGCTTTTGGAACCGAAGGAGAAAGTGGTGTGGGCTTGCGGTTAAATCCGCTTAATTTTTTGGCAAGACCTTCAAAAAGGTCTGCGGGTAGTTTTTTGCCAACAACCTGAATTCTTATCTGAGCAGTTTTTATAACATCCTGCCAAGCAGCAAATAAATCCTTGCCTGTGATTTTTGAAACAGCCTCGTAACTGCCTGTTTTAAGCTCTCCAAATGCCTCGCCCTTATACATTTCGGCAAGAATTTTGCTTACGGCATAGGTGCGTTTATCGTTAATAATACCTGCAATTTTTTCCAGAGTAAGACGACGCTCGCGTTCTACATCAGCCTCCAAAAAGCTATCGTTTTTTACCGAAGGCTCAAAAATCATTGAAAAAAGCAGGGAACAGGCTTCCTCGGTAAGCTTTACGGCATCGGGAATAAGCTCATCCTCAACCGAGAAGGAGAAAAATTTAAGCACCTGAGTATCACCGATTTTATCGGCAATACCGCCAACCTCGGCACCGTAAAGCTCAGAAAGCTTTAAATTAAGGGCGCTGAAATCGGGGTAATCCTTACAACAGGAGGAAAGCACATAGGGAAGCAGAGCGTTTACTGCCACCCGTTCGGATTTAAGAGGTACATATAGGTTTACTGAAATATGGGTGGTAGAAAAGCGATGGTTCTCAATAAAAAGCCCCTTAACTCCGTCTGCAATGTTTATATAATTCATAATTTTCACCTGACTTTATTATGATAAAAATACTCATAATTATATATAGCTAATTATAATTATAATCATTATATCATAAAAATCCAAATACTCCAACAGTTATTTTTAAAAAAATTAAAAATTATACTTCCATATCATTCAAAAGCATCTCTGTCACCATTTTACCGCCTAATTTCATTCCGCAAACAAATTCTTCCAAGCAGGATTGCCCGTAAAATTCCTCATAGCTGGTAATAAAGCTGTCAAGCCTTTCTTTTTGCTCAGCGTTTAGCAATGCTTCTAATTTGCCTCTATTTATTTCTAAAAGCCGAATTAACTCTCTTTCCTCGTTAGAAATACCTTTTTTGCAATTATTTTGATAATATTGATAATATAAATCCTTTAAAATACTTTCCATTAAAAATCATCCTTTCAAAAACATTATAGTCTACATATGAACTAAAGTCAATAGTTAATTTGTGAACTATGATATAATTTACCTAAATAACAAATAAAAGGATGTGTTTTTGTGAAATCATACAATTTAAGGATACGCGAATTAAGGGAGGACGCAGATAAAACTCAAGTTGAAATAGCAGAACTTTTAAAAACCACACAGAGCTATTACGGTCAATATGAAAGAGGATTAAGACCTTTCCCCATAGAACACCTCATTACTCTTTGCAAATTTTATAATGTATCTGCCGATTACATTCTTGGATTTACAGATAAAATAGTTCCTTTGCCAAAAAAATAATTGACATTTTCTTAATAATATGTTAATATTTGTCTATAAATGTTGATAGAGGTCGCAGTGCTTATCAGTAGCTCATCCGAAATGCGGGGTAACGCAGGGAAGCGAAAGGAAGTATTGCCGAAGCAAGATTAATTTTACCAACCGGTTAATTTTGCTGGTTTATTGCAAAATATGTAATAAACTGTCACTTTTGTGGAGCGCTATCTTATGACAAATCCCCGCACTTTGTCACGGTAGCCATACCGTGGCTTATTTTATTTTTGGAGGTAAAAAAATGACAGCAAAAAAAATCATCCCTAAAGTGCTGATTGTTGCCTTTGTTGTTGGCTTTGGTGTTCTTTGCGCCTGTACAGGCAGTATCACAAGCCCCGTTGGCACACTCTGGTCACTTTTCCCACCCGTAGTTGCAATCGGTCTTGCACTACTCACAAAAGAGGTTTATTCCTCACTTTTCATAGGTATTGTAGTTGGCGGCTTGCTTGCAACAGGCTTTAACCCCCTAAAAACAATTGACAAGGTAACCACCACCGGCTTTATTGATGCCGTTTCGGGTACCGCAGGTATTTTTGTTTTCCTTGTAATTCTGGGTATTATCGTTGCTTTGCTTAATAAAGCAGGCGGCTCCAGAGCCTTTGGAGAATGGGCATCCAAGCACATAAAATCAAAAATTGGCGCTTCTATTGCAACCTTCTTCTTTGGCGTGCTTATCTTTATCGATGACTATTTTAACTGCCTTACCGTTGGTGCAGTTATGCGTCCCGTTACCGATAAAACCAAAATTTCCCGCGCTAAGCTGGCATACTTAATTGATGCTACCGCCGCCCCCGTATGTATGATAGCTCCTATCTCATCCTGGGCAGCCGCAGTTGCTACCTATATTGATGTTCCCGAAGGAATGAGCGAAATTGGCATTTTCTGTCAGGCGATTCCTTACAACTTCTATTCACTTTTAACCTTTGTTTTCATTATAGCACTCACCCTTATGAAATTTGATTACGGCCCAATGAAATTGCACGAAATGAATGCTATGAAGGGTGACCTTTTTACAAGCGGTGAAAAGGTTGAAGCAAGAAGCGAAGAAGAACCCTCAACAGGCAAGGCTAAGGTTATTGACCTTATTGTTCCTATTGTAGTTCTTATTGTTATCTGCGTTATCGCACTT
>SVPL01000064.1 GCA_015065925.1 Oscillospiraceae bacterium | reverse complement strand
TTTGTAAAGGCTATCTTTTTCACAGGTAATGGTCATTTCAAGTTCATCACCCACAAAAGTATAGACTATTTTAAAGTTTAATTCGTTATTACCAATAACTGTAACTTCTGCTTTGTTTTTATCGCCTGAGCTGCTTATTTCAACAGTTTTATCCGCATCGCTTGAATACTCTCCACAAATAATTCTTGAGGTCATACACTCTGTTTTGCCTTGCCTTAAAGATTGCATATTATGCACTTCTGTACGGCGATACAAATGCATAGTTGCTGCACAAATAGGACCGTATTTTTTATGCCATAATAAATTAAGGTTACCGCCAAAGCTTTCGCTACCCTGAGCGCGCAAAGCATCAAGAGCAGAAATGGTTGCTCTCATTCCGCCTACCGAAACAAGCTTAAGATAGCCGTTTTGGTAATCTTTTATTCCGTATTCGACCTCACGAGGCAAGACTATTTCTTCTAAATTTTCAAAATCTTTTTCTTGCATATTGATATACATAAATGCAAGCGACTTAGCATGGGTAAATGCATGATGAATACAAGCAAATTCGCCGTAATCATGCATCATTGGGCCGCCATAAAAAGCCCCGTCCACAGTACAACGCTTCACAAGTTCAAAACTAAGAGCCGCTGCCTTAGCAAAACGCTTATCGCGACCTGTTACAAGACTAAAACCGCCCCATACTCCATCGGTTGTGCGACTTCCCCAATAGGTCCACTTTGCATTTCTGGTACCAAAAGAGTTATCGATACCACCATCAGGCATAATAAAATCAAGATGCGCTAATGCTCTTTGGCAGTATTTTTCTAATTTTTCTTCATCCTGCATCCAAACGCAGTATTGAATAAGTATCTGAAGGCTTTCTTCAATATTATAGCCCATATCAATACCGCGACAGCCTTTTTTAGTAACATAATCATGGTTGCTCCACTCACCATAAAGTATGTTGTTATCATCAAAATGACTATCCAAAACTGCTTCATACTTTTCAGCAAGAGCTTTATATTTTTCTTCTTTTGTAATATTATAAGCAAGAGCAAAAAGCCCTGCTGCGCCCGCTGAATAATTTATACTATTTGTAGCCTTAACAAATTGAGCGTTGAAGTTTTCTGCAATGCGTGTAAAAATTGCGTACCAACGATCATACACTTGCTTTGGAAGTATATTTCCGTAGTGTCGCAAAATTTCGCCTAATCCCATTGCAAAAAAGGCACTAACACCAAACCACACGGAATCGGTTTCATTAACATAGAGTTTGTGATCTCTGAGTAAATTGTTTTCTGCAAAATCAATCAATGACTCTGCCGCTTCGAGATATCGTTTTTCGCCTGTTTCGGCATATAGTATAACCAGTGCGGGTACCAAATCCGCACCGCGACCATGTATATAACCACAAGCAGGACAAAGTAATCCACCCTTTAAAAGTGGGGTTTCAAGTTCTGTGATTTGGTGATCTAAAAGATAATCACCCCACTCCTTAATTAAAGAAAAAACCTCATTTTTTTTGAGTTGCAAAAAAAGCACTCTCCTTATCTAACAAATCCGATTTTTTTCATAACCTTTGATACGGTTCGACGGGCATAATACTCGGCTTTTTCTGCACCCTCGTGATAAATATCCTCAAGCTGTTTTTTATCTGCAATAAAGGTATCAAAGCTCTCACGAACAGGTCTGAGCTCCTCAACAACCGCCTCACCTACTGCGGTTTTAAAATCGCCATAGCCCTTGTTTTCAAACTCTGCGGCAACCTCATCGGCGGTTTTACCTGTAATGGCAGAATAAATACCAATAAGGTTATTAATTCCATCACGACCTTCGCCGACACAGATTTTATTCTCGCTATCGGTAACGGCTTTTTTGAATTTACGCATAATATCCTCAGGCTTATCCAAAATAGCAACCCAAGCGTTAACATTAGCGTCAGATTTCGACATTTTAGCGGTGGGTTCCTGCAAGGACATTACCCTTGCGCCAACCTTTGGAATGTATGGCTCAGGGATTTTAAACACATCACCGTAAATGTGATTAAAGCGTGTAGCAACATCACGAGTAAGTTCCAAATGTTGCTTTTGGTCAGCTCCAACAGGCACAAAATCGGGCTGATAAAGCAAAATATCTGCCGCCATAAGAGTAGGATAGCCAAATAAACCTAAATTAACATTATCGGCGTGCTTTGCAGATTTATCCTTAAACTGAGTCATACGGGAAAGCTCACCGAATTGGGTATAACAGCTAAGAAGCCACGAAAGCTGTGAATGTTCTGCAACATGAGATTGCACAAAAAGAGTAACGTCTTTTGGATCTAAGCCTATGGCAAGCAAAACTGCACAGGTGTTATAAAGCTGTTTTCTAAAGGCGGAGGGCTCTTGACGAACCGTTATAGCGTGTAAATCGGCAACGGCGTAGATACACTCGAACTCCTCTGTCATTGCCTTCCAATTTTTAAGCGCTCCCAAATAGTTACCCAAAGTTAACATACCGCTGGGTTGTATAGCACTAAAAACTCTTTTTTTAGTAATAATTTCTTCGCTCATAATAACCTCCGAGATTTATTTCAATAATTTTCCTAAAATTTCCATACCGTTTATAATTTGCTCATCGGTAGGAGTGGAATAGTTTATTCTTATGCGGTCAGATTTCGCGGCGGTATCTACCGAGAAAGCAGTGCCGGGCACAACCGCAACCTTATTTTCCAAAGCCTTCATTGTAAATTCCATCATATCAATATTTTCAGGCAACTTACACCAAAGGAACAAACCACCCTCAACAGGATAATAATCAACGGCAGGCTTTAAATGCTCATCTGCAAGCCTCATACACAAATTAGCCTTACGACGGTAAATTGAACGAATTTTTTCAAGATGGGCTTCAAAATCATATTCTGTTACAAACTTATAAGATACAAGTTGTGACCAAAGTGTTGTATGAACATCATCAGTTTGCTTACAAACGGTAAGCTTAGCCATAATCTCCTTATTGGCGATAGCATAGCCAACACGCATACCGGGAGAAAGCACCTTAGAAAAGGAACCTGCATATATAACAATTCCGTCGGTATCCATAGATTTAATTGTAGGAATATCTTCACCCGAAAAACGAATTTCTCCGTAAGGGTTGTCCTCTAAAATAAGAACACCGTATTTTTTGCAAATTTCGTATACCGCTTTGCGTTTTTCAAGAGACATTGTAACTCCACTTGGATTTTGAAAATTAGGAATGGTATATAAAAATCTAACATTTTCACTGATTTTAATAGCGTTTTCAAGGGCGTTTAAATCAATACCATCTGCCTCAACGGGAACGCCCACCAAATTTGCGCCAAAGGAACGGAAGGCATTAAGAGAACCAATAAAGCTTGGATCCTCACAAATAATGGTATCTCCCCTATTCACAAAAACCTTTGTAACAAGATTCATTACCTGTTGGGCGCCTGATGTAATGATAATATCATCATCCTCGCTTCCAACAGAATATTTTTCCTTCATATATTTTGCTATATACTCCCTTAAAGGTGCATAGCCCTCAGTAACGGAATACTGCAAAGCCATTATCGGGTCTTTTTCTAAAATAGCATTAGAAATTTCGGCAACCTCTTTTGAAGGGAATGCCTCACCTGCGGGATTACCGGCTGAAAAAGGAATAATACCGGGCTGAGATGAAAGCTTTAAAATCTCACGAATAGCCGAAGGCTTAAGTCCGTTAATATTATCTGCAAAAGTATAATTCATATAAATTAACCACCTTTATTCATTTGTGCAAAAACGCCATCTTTATTGATAAGAACCTGATTTTGCTCCGCTAAAATCAACTTCACCTAGATAACTCTTATAATCTAAACCAACAAATTTACACATCTGCGCCATTTCAAAAACGGTATTGATGTTAACCGCAATACCGTTTTTCATACGGTCTGCACTTGCAATAATCTCCTTTTCGCCGTGAGTATAAATTCTTGTTTGTCCCTCGCTCTTAGGAGAGTTGCGAAGCTCCTCTAAGAAGGTGGAAAGATGCGCCTTAATTTCATCGGCGTTGCCAAAAATATTGGGGTTGATAACCATAAAGCCGTGACAGGTACCGCCTTTACCGCCTGTGTGGGTGTGATTTGAAGTAAGACCGCCCGAAAAAATGGAAGTAAAAATCTCACAGAACATACCATAGCCATAGCCTTTGTGACTGCCTAACTGCTCGGTAGAACCGCCAAGAGGCATAATACCGCCACCATTTTTAGCAACAATGTTTTTAAGCACATCCTCAGCATCGCTGCTTGGCTTACCCGAAGCATCTAAAGCCCAACCCTCAGGCAAGGGCTTTGAAAGCTTGTTGTATATTTCTAGTTTACCTCTGGTAACAACGGTTGTAGATGCATCAAAGAAAAAGTCATAAGGCTCTGCAGGCATTGCGACTGCAATAGGATTACTGCCAAGCATAGCAAGTCTGCCAAAGGTTGGAACCATTATTGCCTCAGAGTTGGTCATAGACATTCCAAGAAAGCCTTTATCCGACGCCATTTTAGCGTAATATCCGGCTATGCCGTAATGGTTTGAATTACGGCAAGAAACAACTGCCATACCTGTTTTTGAAGCCTTTTCGATTGCCTTTTCCATAGCAAAATGACCTATAAGCTGTCCCATACCGTCATTGCCTTCAATAACTGCCGAAACGGGAGTTTCAAAAACAACCTCAGGCTTTGCTTTAACCTTAATAAGCCCCTTTTCAATTCCCTTATGATAGCGGGCAAGTCTCTGCATACCGTGGGACTCAATTCCGTAAAGGTCGGACATCAAAAGCACATCCGAAATAATTTTACTTTCATCCTTTGTAAACCCGAATTTTTCAAAAACATCATTACAAAAGCGTTCTAAAGCTTCGTAGGAATATGTAATATAATTTGACATTTTATTACCTCTCATTATTTAACAGTTTTTACAAACTCTAAGATACCCTTATTTCCTACCTCGTTATTCTTGAATACTGCGCAATTTTCAAGAATTTTTGCAAAAACCTGACCTATGTTTTCCTTAACCTCGTCAGTAAGCTCGCCAAATTGAGTTGTAAGTCTTGGAGGTAAAACCGCAAGTCCCATAGCCTCAATAAGCCCGATATTCTCCTTTTTAATGTAGTGATATTCCTCGTGTGCGTGGAAAATACCGTAAGGGTGCTCCTCACTTGTGCGATTATTACGAAGAATTAAATCCATTTCAAACTTGCCGTTGCGCTTTCGGGCAATGGGAGTTATTGCATTATGAGGCGCGTCGGTAAAGGCAAAAACCCCATTTTCTTCACTTGTAAACTCCTTCCAGGCGTTATTAATTCTATCTGCAAGCTCAATAACCCGTTCTTTGTTCTCGCCGCTAATACGAATTGTAGAAAGTATCCAGTTAACCACACCCGCTTCAATATCATCAAAGCCTTCAAAATTAACCTTAAACCTATATCCCGCCTTAGCGCAGGGAAATTCATAATTACCGCCCTGATAATGGTCGTGGGTTAAAATAGAGCCGCCAACAATGGGAAGTCCCGCGTTAGAACCCATAAAATAATGGGGATACTGTTCAACAAAGCCAATAAGTCTTTCGAAGGTTTTACGGGTGATAGCCATAGGCTCGTGTTCACCGTGTAAAAGAATACAATGCTCATTAAAATATCCGTATGGAGAATACTGAAAATACCATTGTTCATCCGAAAGGGTTACCGGAATAATTCTGTGATTTGCTCTTGGAGGATGAGATGCATTACCCTCAAACCCCATATTCTCTTTACAAAGTAGGCATTTTGGATATCCCGACTGTTTGGAAAGCTTTGCCAAGGTAATTTCTTTAGGGTCTTTTTCAGGCTTTGAAAGATTGATAGACAAATCAATCTCACCGTAACCCTCAACATTTGTTTTCCAAATAATGTTTTTATTTATTCTCTCGGTCATAATGTAATTATTGGATTTGGAAAGAGAATAAAAATAGTCGGTAGCTTCTTTGGGAGAATTATTATACTTTTCAAAATATTTATTATATAAAACCGAAGGGATAGGTGTAAAAACATCCATAATATCGGCAGATAAAATATCCCTATAGGTTGTTGTATTCATTTCAAGCTTGCCTTTTTCGTTGGCAAAATCCAAAATTCCGCTTAATATTTCCTCAATATTGGCGTGCTTTTCATATTCCTCTCTTTCAAAGGAATCACCGCCAATTAGGTTGAGCACACGGTTAACGGCGTAAATCTCGTCAACCTTTTCAATCATTTTATGCTGGATAGCATAGTCTAAAAGTTCAGATAAATACTTATTAATCATATAAACCCCACGCAAATTAAAAAATGTTTATTATTATATTATAAAAAACAGGAACCAAAACTGCAGGCAAAAGATTACCTGTTTTAATTTTTGTCTTTGCACACATATTAAGACCAATTGCAAAAATTAATACCGAACCCACCAAGGATAGTTGACCTATAAGCGCATCGCTTAAAAGGGGCTTTACAACACCTGCCAGCAAAGTGATTGCGCCTTGGTAGATTGCAACAGGAAGAATGGATAAATAAACTCCCGCCCCCATTGTAGCAGCAAAAAAGATGGCAACCGTACCGTCCATTAAGGATTTTGCAAAAAGAGTTGTATAATCTCCCCTAAGCCCATCCTCTAAAGAGCCTACTATTGCCATTGCTCCAACACAAAAAAGCAAGGAAGCTGAAACAAAGCCTTCGGTAAATCTGGAATTTTCTTTATTAAATTTAATATGTCCCTTACAAAAATCGCCAAACCTTTCGAGAAATTTTTCTATATTGAGTAACTCTCCAACAAAGGCTCCAATTACCAAGGACGCAATCATAAGCATTGTATCCTTAGTGCTGAAGCCCCCGCTTTCGGCAACCAACATTTTAGAAATAACACCCGAAATACCCACAAAACAAACCGCAAGTCCAATACCTGACATAACGGTGTTTTGAAGTCTTGAAGGGATAAACTTATGTAACAAAATACCGATGGTAGCGCCAATTATAACGGCAATAACATTTATAATAGTACCAAGACCAACCATAAAAAGGAACTTCCTTCAACAGATGCAATCCGAAGATGAAAAACAACTTCGGATTGCAAATAAAATTAGTTATTTACAAAACTTTTTGACCTTAAATGTGATATTTTTAGTGTGGATTTTGGTAAAGAGGAGTTCATAAGGCTACCGCCTATGAATAACGATGAGCCAAAAGATGCCTAAAAATAACCATTTTAGGCTGGTTCAAGTATAAATGCTTTGGCTAAGCGCATAACCGCCAACAGGACGGATGTTAAGCACATAACAATTGTCTTCACCAAAAGCGGCTTCGATCATCTTTTTATAATCCTCAAGTATATCATTAGGAACAAAAGCCTGAATTGTACCCGCAAAGCCGCCACCGTGAACACGGTAACCGCCCCTGCCTTTAAGAAAACGCTCTGTTAAGGCTAAGGCAAGAGAAAGCCCCTGCTCAGTCGGAGCCGAAACAGAAAATACATTTTGCAAATACCTGAAGGATGAATTTCCCGACTTTTTAATCATTGAAAGGAAATCATCAAATCTATTCTCAAGTAAAGCCTGTTTTTCTTCGGTAACAAGGGCATTATCTGCAAGAAAATGCATAGCGCGAATTACAGCGCGGTCGCCACACTCCTCACGAAGAGTGGGAATTTTCGCAAAAAATTCGTCTTCATCAATGTCACGCAAATAATCCTCGCCCAAAGCGTTGGCAATTGCACGCATTTCCTCGGTGATGGAGGCGTAATCACCTGTTAAGTCAGCGTGATTACCACCCGTATTAACAATACAGAGGGAATGGTTATGAGAAGCTAAATCAAAATCAATTTTTTCAATAATAGGATTTTTAGGATCTGCAAAATCAATAGCGGTAAATCCGCCCACCGAGCTTGCCGTCTGATCCATAAGGCCGCAAGGCTTACCAAAATAAACATTTTCAGCCTTTTGAGCAAGCTTAGCAATCTCTACAGCGTCAACCTTGCCGTTATTAAAGAGGTGGCTAAGAATAACCCCCACCAAAACCTCAAAAGCAGCAGAAGACGAAAGTCCCGAGCCCTTTAAAACATTTGAGGTTGTATAGGCATTAAAGCCGCCTATTTCAAAGCCAGACTGCTTAATATAAGCACACATACCGCGAATAAGGGCAGATGCTTTTCCCTCCTCAGACTCAATAACATCAAGCTGATTTAGGTCAATAACATCCATTTCATAGCCTTCCGACTTAATACGAACTGTGTTATCGTTATTTTTTGCAACAACCGCTATAACATCCAAATCAACACTGCCTGCTAAAACTCTGCCGTGTTGATGGTCGGTATGATTTCCGCCAACCTCGGTACGGCCCGGAGCAGAAAAGAAATTAATTTCCTCACTATCACCGTAAAGCTTTTCAAACTCATCAACAGCCTTTAAATATCTAAAGCGAGCCTCATCTACCGAGCGATATAATATGCCAAAATCCTTATCATAGCCGCCCGACTTTACAGACATACGAATTTCTTGTAAAGACATAAACCAAAACTCCTAAATTATTTTACAAGTGCAAGTGTATCTCTTGCTATAACCATTTCCTCATCGGTAGAAACTGCAAAAACAGCAACCTTAGAAGCATCGGTAGAGATTTTATAATCATTACCTCTGATATGAGCATGCTCCTTGTTGAACTCCTTATCAAGCTCGAGTCCAAGATAGGTAAGGCTATCGCAAACAGCCTCGCGAATATCGTAGTTATTCTCACCAATACCGCCTGTGAAAGCAATAGCATCAACGCCGTTCATAGCGGCAACATAGCTACCGATGTATTTAATAATCTGATAATTCTGCATATCAATAGCAAGCTTTGCTCTCTCGTTACCTGCGGCAGCGGCTTCGCAAACATCACGATTATCATTAGAAACGCCTGAAATACCTAAAACACCTGATTTTTTATTAAGTAAAGCGTCCATCTCTGCAGGAGTTTTACCCTCATTCTCTGCAATAAAGGTAACAACAGAAGGATCTAACGAACCACTGCGAGTACCCATAATGAAGCCATCAAGAGGAGTAAAGCCCATAGTAGTATCAACAGAAATACCACCGTTAACTGCGGCAATAGAAGCGCCGTTACCAAGGTGACAAGTAATAATCTTAAGGTCTTTAGCATCCTTACCCATAAGCTCGGCTACCTTGCCTGTAACATAGCGGTGAGAGGTACCGTGGAAGCCGTAACGACGGATACCGTATTTTTCAAAATACTCATAAGGTACACCATACATATAAGCCTTTTCGGGCATATGAGAATGGAAGGAGGTATCAAAAACAGCAACCTGAGGAACATTCTCGCCTAAAACTGCGGTACAAGCCTGAATACCAAGAATATTAGCAGGATTGTGGAGAGGTGCTAAAGGATTGAACTTTTCAACAGCGGCAATAACCTCGTCGTTAATAAGGCAGGACTCGGTAAAGCCCATACCACCCTGAACAACGCGGTGACCAACTGCACCGATTTCGCTAAGGGAAGAAATAACTGCGGCTTCGCTTTCGGTAAGAGCCTTAATAACATTTGTGAAGGCTTCGCTATGAGTAGGCATAGCCTCCTCAACAACTGCGCTGCGACCGTCAGCGGCTTTGTGGGTTAAAACCGAATCAGAGGCTCCAATACGCTCACAATTACCTTTGGCAATCATCTGCTCATTATCCATATCAATAAGCTGATATTTAAGTGATGAGCTACCTGCATTTACAACTAAGATTTTCATAAAAAAACTCCTATCTGTCGCACATACGACCAAAATTTTAAAAAACTATTGCACCTTTAAGATAAATATAGTATTATAATAAAGGTTAATTCACAATTAATAATACTATATTTCATTCATATTTTCAAGCATTATTTCTCTTTTTATAGGTAAAAAAAGTAAAAGTAGGTGATTTTTTGCAAATTTGCGGTGTTGTAGCTGAATTCAATCCCTTTCACAACGGTCACCAGCACCTGATTAACGCTATTAAAAACAACGACGACACCATCGTTGTTGCGGTTATGAGTGGAAATTTTGTTCAACGAGGCGAGCCGGCAATAATCTCAAAATTTGCCCGCGCAAAAGCCGCCGTTTTATGCGGAGTAGACTTGGTATTGGAGCTTCCTCTACCCTACAGTATTTCTACCGCTATGTATTTTGCAAACGGAGCAATTGACATTTTAAATTCTTTGGGAATTGTTGATACACTTTGCTTTGGCAGTGAAAACGGAGATATAACTCCCCTAACCGCCGCGGCAACCCTACTTAATAATCCCGAACTGAAAACTGAGCTAAAAAAGGAGCTTTCAAAAGGAATAACCTTTGCGGCGGCAAGGCAAAATGCATTTGAAAAAATTTCGCCATCTACAAATTCAGATGTTTTGGAAAACCCAAACGATACCTTAGCAATAGAATACATTTTGGCGGCAGAGCGACATTCAATGAACGCCCAATATATGGCTGTAAAACGCATTGGTACAGGTCACGACAGTTCTATTAAAACCGACACCGTCTGCAGTGCCTCCGAGCTTAGAAAAACTCCCAGTCTTTTGGATTTGAAGGAACCTTTTATGCCCAAAAAATCCTATGAGATTTTTGCGGAGGAGATTTTAGCCAAGCACTATTCCTCACTCTATCTTTTAGACCGCGCAATGGTAGCCCATCTCAGAACACTAACCCCCGAAAAGCTTCGATTGGCTCCCGATATTTCGGAAGGCTTGGAAAACAGAATACTAACCGCGGCTAACAATTTTTCCACAATGGATGAAATACTTTCTGCCGTTAAGTCCAAAAGGTACACCCACGCAAGGCTAAGACGAATTTTACTTTCGTCTTACCTTGGTGTTACCGCCGAGCTTCAAAAACAAGCAGTACCCTACATTCGGGTTTTAGGTATGAATGAAAATGGCGCAAAAGCCTTATCTTTGGCGTCAAAACGCGCCAAGGCTCCCTTAATTGCCTCCCTTAAAGAGGCAGAAAAAATAAGTAATACCGCAGCAGAGTTTGCCCGTTTGGAGGTTAAAGCAGGTGACATCTATTCCCTTTCACTTCAGCGTCCCGTAGGCGGTAAAACAGAATACACAAACAAACTATTTAAAACATTTTAAAGGAGAAATTTCAAATGGTAAACAAAGAAATTATTCAGTTTAAAAACTATGGAAAATGCATTAAGCTTTCCAACGGAATTATTGAAGCGGTGGCAACCCTTGATTTGGGACCCAGAATTGTTTTCTTTGGTTTTGTTGGTGAAGAAAACATTATGAACACCAAAAAGGATGAATTTGACCCCGTTTTTGATGAAAATTTTGACAAGTATTTTTATAAAGGCGCAGTTTGGAATAACTACGGCGGTCACAGACTTTGGGCATCACCCGAAAAATCCCCCGATACCTACTATCCCGATTGCGAGGCTATTGAATACACCCTTACCGATAACGGCGTTATTTTGACTCCCCCACCCCAAAAAGCCAATGGTCTTCAAATGCAGATTGAGCTTGTTATGAGCGAAAACGCGCCTACTATGGACGTTAAACACAGTATGACAAACATTGCTGATACTGAGCAGGATTTAGCCCTTTGGGCGCTTACCGTTAGCGCCCAAGACGGCACTTTAATTCTTCCTATGAACACTAACAATACAGGTTTACTTCACAACCGTATGATTTCGGTTTGGCCCTACACCGATATGAGTGATAACCGCATTTTCTATGGCGAAAAATACATCACCTTACGTCAAGACAGAAACGCCACTACCCCCGTTAAATTAGGCTTTGACCTGAACCAAGGACTTGCCTATTATGTGCTTGGAAACAGCGTGTTTAAAAAGCAATACTATCCAAATCACCCAAACGGCAGATACCCCGACGGCGGTGTTTCAATGGAAACCTACAACTGCGGATTATTTATTGAAATTGAAACACTTTCAGAACAAAAGGTAATAAAACCAAATCAAACCGAAACTCACCTTGAAACCTGGACAATGCTTAAAAAACCTCAGGAGCTTAATGAAAGAGATAACGATTCCATCGACACTTTTGTAAGGGCGCTTAAATAAAAAATTAATTTTTCAAACAAAAAACACGGTTACTGCTAAAAGCAACCGTGTTTTAAATTTATTCATCCAAATCAAAAAGTAGACAGCCTTGTGCTTTGAACTGGGTGATTTTTTTATTCAGATAATCTACTGAGCATTTAAAATGCTCGGCAAGGCAATCCTTACATAAAAACTCCTCTGCCATACGGCTTACCATTTTTTTATATAAACCTATTTCATCCATAGAAAGTTTGCTTCCGCATTTTTTGCATCTGTCGGGCATTAAATATCCACAACCTTTGCTCGGTAAATTTTACAGTCATGAGCTTCTAATAAAGTCTTATAAATGCCGTCTTTAATCTTTATCTTTTCACCTGTCCAAAGTTCGGTAAGCTCTAAAGTTTTTCCGCAGGTTATAGGCAAACCTAAAACATCGGTATCAATATAGTTACGGCACTTTGAATCGGTAAAGTTAAACATACCAATAG
>SVPL01000063.1 GCA_015065925.1 Oscillospiraceae bacterium | reverse complement strand
AGCCGTCGATTGTTACAACATGTATCAAGTGAGTTTTTAGTTCTTACTGTATCGGTATTCGATGTTGTAAACAAACATATTGGTATCGGTGACCTGCAATACAATCTTAGTATGGTATCAAGATTGCGTGCCCAAGCACAAGCGTTGATGAATAATGTTAATAGTTTTCTCAATAATAATACACGTTTAATCGAGTTACAAGAATTTATGGATATTGAGCCCGAGGTGGAAAAGAGTGGAACGCTGAAGCCTTCAAATAATCCAAAAATTGAGTTTTGCAATGTATTTTTTCGATATCCAAATGCAGAACAGTACGTGTTAAAGGATTGTTCTTTTACAATAGAGCCGAATGAAAAAATTGGGTTGATAGGACTCAATGGTGCGGGAAAATCTACGATTATCAAGCTGATGTTCCGTTTCTACGATCCCGAAGAAGGATGTATAAAGCTCGATGACGTGGATTTAAAAGAATATGATATTTATGCTGTGCGCAAAGTATTTGGAGTGCTGTTTCAAGATTATGTTACATACTGCTTGCCGCTTCGTGAAATCATTGCGCTTTCAGATTTTGACGAGCGATTTAATGATGAAAAATTGAAAAGGGCTTGCGATATCAGTGGTGCAAGTGAGGTTATTAAAGATTGGGAAAATGGTTTTGATAGTGTTCTAGGCCGCTACTATGCAGATAACGGTAAAGATCTTTCGGGTGGTCAATGGCAACTTATTGGACTTGCCCGTGCGTATTTTAAGGATGGTGAATATATGATTCTTGATGAACCGTCCGCCGCGCTTGACCCAATTTCAGAGGACAAAATATTTGAACAACTCTATCATTTGAGTGAGGGCAAAAGTTCTATAACAATTTCGCATCGTCTCTCAAATACAATACTTGCAGATAAGATCCTCGTTATCGGTGATGGACACATCATTGAGCAAGGTTCTCATTTCGAACTTTTGAGACAAAACGGCAAATATGCTGAGTTATTTAATTTGCAGGCAAGTAAATATACTTGAGAATTGATTTGTGGTGATACATATGGAAAAATGCAGTTTGCCATTTAGCCTTGATATAGAATTGAAAACATATCATAATAAATCTTTTCCATTGGGTATAATTAAACCCAATATAAAAAATTATGATATTTGGTTATGCAACAAGCTTATAAATTGCATACTAAGAGCAAACGGAACATTGGATTCGATAGATGATGATATTTGGTCAGCAAAAGATGGTTTGACGTTTATGCAGCATTTTTTTATAAAACCTAGTTTATTAGGAGCTGAGGGATTGGATTTAATACGTTATAATAAATCTATGCTGCGTGAGGGGTGTTATATAACGGGTGGTTATGATGAATTTTATATACCCGGTAAGCATGCGTATAAAAATTTTCATTACAATCACGATTACGTTATTTTCGGTTATAATGAAAAAAACAGAACGTTTCAGTCAGCGGCCTATATGATGGATGAGACATATAAATTTTTTGATATATCATATGATGATTATTTGGATGCCGTAATAAAAAATGACGGTATGAAGACATCTGTGAATTATTATGTGATTAATAGTGGGTATGAAGCGAAAATAAATATTTTACATATAAAGGAAAAACTTGAGGATTATTTGTTTTCGTGTCACAATAAAAATTTTGAACCAAGACCCGAAATATTCGGTCTTAATGCTTGGGTTGCGTTTGCAAATAATATTTTGCAACTAGAATACAAGGCAGACCTTAGGTCTAGCAGGTGTTATATGGAACATCATAAATTAATGTTTGAGCGCATAAAAATCTTAACCGAGTCAGGTCACATTTCCGATTTAAATATATTAAATGAATACTATGAGATATATCAAAAATCAATAATAGTACATAATTTGTTTTTAAAATATAATTTATCACTTAACAAAGATGTGTTGCGAAGAATTTCTGACATTATCAACCATACAACAGTAATAGAAAAAGAGATTATTGAACGAGTATTGAAGTGTTTGAAAGAAGATAACAGAGAGCAGACGTAGCATATCGTGAATTGATAGTGGTGTATGTCATTATATCTTTAATAGTGAAAAACGAATCTGGAAAGTCGAAGTAAGGAAAGCATTAAGTATAACACGTTATGAACAAATCCATTAAAAAGGAGATCATATTATGTTGAAGATTCTTTATATTGGGAACAGTTTTTCTATTGATGGTTTAGAGTATAGTGTTGAGGTTGCGCACAATTTGGGGGTTAAGGACATAAAAGTCGGAAATCTTTATTATGCGGCTTGTTCATTGAAAATGCATTTAAATCATGCTCTAAAAAAATCAGAGGTTTACTCATATTTTGAAAATGATGGTAATGGATGGGTTACAACAGAAAATGTTTCAATTGATACCGCCATAAAATCTGATGATTGGGATATTATTGGAATTTTTCCGGGCACCGGTGATGGAAGTATGCATTCGGGTCATGAAGCATATGAATTGTTGGGTGATTTAATTGAATATATAAAATCGCTTGCATCACCAAAAGTGAAATTATTATATAGCTTAACTTGGTTGAGCGATAAAGAAAATCCCAAAAAAGAATTGGCGTTATATAACGGGAATCAAGAGCTTGTTATGTCGATGATTTGTGACAGAATACGTGAATATGTTATTCCAACAAATGAGTTTTGGCGCATTATTCCATTTGGTGCCGCTGTTCAAAATGCACGCAATGAAAATATCTTAATTACACGTGACGGGTATCATCTTTCTTATGGATTGGGACGTTTTATGGCTGCCCTCACTTTTGTTGGCAGTATTACAGACGTTGATATATCTCAAATATCATGGATGCCAACCGGTGTAACTGAGAATGAGAAGAATCTTGCTGTAAGGTTTGCGCAAAGGGCTATATTGGATCCATATCAATTTAAACAATTTGAAAACAAATGATAGGAAGGTCGTTATTATGGAAAGATTAAAACTTTGGGATAAGGCTCCCTTTTTAAAAGATGAAGAACCTATGTTGGCATATTATCCCGCCGAAAACAAAAAAACTAATGCTACAATAATTGTTTTTTCGGGCGGCGGTTATGCATATAGAACTGCAAAAGAAAGTGAGGAATATGCTATTTTCTTAAATTCTATAGGTATGGACGCATTCGTTTGTGATTACCGTGTTTATCCCGCAAGGTTTCCTGTACAACTTTTAGATGCCAGACGTGCGGTTAGATTTGTTCGTACAAATGCTGAAAAATACGGAATAGACCCCAATAAAATTGCGGTTATGGGTTCATCAGCAGGTGGTCATTTAGCAGCCTTGGTTTCTAACTATAATGAATCTATTGAAAACGAAAATTTAGATGACGTTGATAATGTTAGTTATATGCCAAATGCAACAATTCTTTGTTATCCCGTAATACATTACCCTGATGGAGTTAATATTATGGAATCCGGTAGTTTTGAACGATTGATAGATAAGGAATATCATAAAACGATATCACCTGATCTGCTTGTGAGCGAAACGACACCTCCGGCATTTATTTGGCAAACCTCTGCTGATGATGTTATGCATAGTTATTTGTATGCAATAGCCTTAAAACGCCATAAAATACCTTGTGAAATGCATATATTCCATAAAGGCGGTCATGGGATGGGACTAGCAAATGGAAATTTTCTTGTTTCGCAATGGCAAACACTTTTAAAGAATTGGTTAATTGATAATAGTTGGCTTTAAAGATAACGTGTGGTATGCTACAAATATGGAAATTATAAATTATATCCGTGCTTTTCGTTCATTAAGACATTCGGTAAATGGAAAAATCATTTATAACCCCACCGATACAGATATTTATTTCACATTAGGTAAAAAAGAGTTTATTGTTAAAAAAGGCGAAACAATAACACCATAACAATGCGGGAGGTTTATATGAATCATTATTTTTTGCGATATCCCGGTGGAAAAACCAAGGCGGTAACATTCAGTTATGACGATGGTTGCCGTTCGGATTATAAGCTTTTGGAAATTCTTAATAAGTATAATATGAAGTGTACTTTTAACATTAGCAGTTATAATATTGTTAATGAGAAAGTTGTACTTGATAAGGAAGAAATTGTTGAGCATATTTTAAACAAAGGACATGAACTTGCTAATCATGGTGCAAAGCATAGAGCACCGGGAGCACTTTCATTAACTGATGGTATATGTGAAATGCTTGACGGTCGCCGAGAATTAGAAAGAATGTTTGGTGGCATTATAAGAGGTCTTGCGTATCCCAATTCGGGTGTTTGCGTAATGGATAACGGTGCTGCTTATAGTGATGTTAAAACTTACCTTTCAAATCTAGGTATTGTATATGCACGTTCTACTGGTGGGGATAATTCGAAATTTTTATTACCTGATGATTGGCATAATTGGATGCCGACCGCACATCACGATAATCCTGAACTTTTGAATTGGATTGATGATTTCATAGCACGTGACATTAATTCAATTTATATTGCACGTCGTCGACCTCTTCTTATGTATATATGGGGGCATTCGGCTGAATTTGACCGCAACAATAATTGGGACAGATTGGAATTGATTTGCGAAAAGCTATATAATCGTGATGATATTTGGTACGCAACAAATATTGAAATTTATGATTATACTATGGCGTATCGTTCTTTGCAGTTTAATGTTGATCGTACGATATGCTATAATCCAACTCAGCACTCAATTTGGTTTGTTGCAGATGGGAAAGATTATTGTATTAACCCCGGTGAAACATTGACATTTATTTAGAATTGGATTAGATATGAAAAATAAAAGAATATTTTCTTATTTATCAGTTATAACAGTGGCAGTATTACTTGCCTTTAATTACCACATTTTCATTGTTACAAATAACTTTGCACCTGCAGGTCTTAACGGTATTGCGACTATGATACAGTATAAGACGGGTTTTAGCATAAGCTATATGTCGTTGCTTATTAATATTCCGCTTTGCACTTTAGCGTTTTTCTTAGTGAAGAAATCCTTTGCGGTTAAAACCCTCATTTTTTCACTTGTATATTCGTTTCTTTACCTATTTTTGCAAAATGTGGGACTTGATAGTATACAATATAATGCTAAAGGTCACGATACAATTTACCCTGTAATTATAAGCGGAGTAATAAGTGGTGTCGTATATGGTATTTGTTTTAAGAATAACGCCTCTACGGGTGGTACTGATATTGTTTCGAGATATATTAATAAGGTAAGACCCGAAACCAACTTTTTTGTTGTTACCTTTACGTTAAACGCAATTGTGGCTATTATTTCTTTGTTCGTGTATTCTGAAAACGCAATGGATTACAAGCCCGTTGCTCTTTGTATTACGTATTGCTTTATTTCGACATTTGTCGGCAACCAAATTTTAAAGGGCACAAAAACAGCATATAAGTTTACGGTTATTACAACCCACCCAGATGAAATTGTGTCTGAAATTAGCGATGTGCTGCACCATGGTGCAACTAAAATCAATGCCATTGGCACTTATACAAACGCCGAAAAATCGGTTTTACTGTGTGTTGTTAATAAGCACCAACTTTCCGACTTTCAAACAATTATTTCAAAATATGATAATACATTCTCTTTTTACGAAATTATAAATGAAACTTACGGTAATTTTAAGCACATTAAAAAACAAACTAAGTATTAATCAAAGTGGGTATTATTAAAAAGGATTTATATATTTTTTATATATGAACTTGATTAAATTGATATGAATTTTCTTTAATTAAAACTTTTAAGATTTAGCGCTTGATGCAACGGCAGAAATATCCGAAAAAAATCGCCAAAGCTATATAATCTTCAGTTTTTATATAGGATTTTAAAGTTTGCTTTGCAAAAAACGCATTTGATATTATTTTATTAAATATTAAAAACAGAGGTGGCAACTATGGTAACTGACAAACAAACTATTTTAAAAATTATCGCACCTTCAACCGAAGAAGGATTTAACGCTGTTATTGAAGCTAAATGCCAAATTAAAAGTGCCGGCTTTTTAATCAAAGATAAAAACGGCAAGACGGTTTACTGCGGCGATATGACTGTTGATGGCTTTAAAGCCGAAGCAAGCGGTGTTTTCGAGAGTGAAATGTGGTCGCTTTCCTCCCCTGTGCTATATACCTTTTGTGCAAACGTCGAATATAAAAACGGTGATGTTGAAAATATTTGCGATAGGTTTGGTTTTAGAAATTTTTCTTGCGACGAAAAACACATTTATCTTAACGGATATCCTTTTTATATGCGTGCATATATCCGTGGAGCCGCCGCACACGAGCACCAAAATAATTGTGGTCTTTCAGAATACGAATTTTATAAAAAGAACATACTTATGGCAAAAAGCTATGGCTTCAACACAATTCGTTTTCATTCGGTAACACCGCCGCGTGAATGCTTTGAAATGGCGGATGAATACGGTATTTTAATTCATATTGAGAACCGCGCCAAGCATATAGAATATGACAACTTAAGCGAAATGCTTCACGGCAAAAATGAGCTTGCCAGCAACGACGAGCTTGAGGAAACCATAAATAATCTATATAATCACCCGTCGTTTATGGTTTACTGTATCGGTAACGAAATCAGAAAACCGGGTAAAACCCCGCGAGTGCGCGAGATTTCGGAATTTATTAAACAAAAAGACCCTACGAGACTTTTTATCGACACCTGTGCGCACGGAGAATATGACCGCGACTATGTCGATTTTGACGTTCAGCACATGGGTTATTTCTTCCCTTACGGCAAAAACCTCAATATGTTTTCCGACACTTCAAATCTTCTTTGCTTTGGCACTGTACACGACAGAGATATGGTTAAGGAATGCGGCAAAAGTAAGATAAAGCGCGCTATTGCCTTTAAGCGCCCGCTTATAGCGCACGAGGCTTGTCACTATACCTCATGGCGTGATTATTATGCCCTTAAAGAAAAATTCGAAAAATACGGTGTTGAAGCGCCTTGGTGGGTAGATGAAGAAATTAAAATGGTAGAGGCAAAGGGATATAAAGATAACTTTGCCGATATTTTGCAAATAACAAAGGATAACCAATTCCGTTGTTGGAAAACCGCACTTGAAGGTATACGTTCAAGTAAATTGCTTTCCGGTTTTCATATGCTGCAATTTGCCGACACTGATAAATACGAAAATTCAAACGGTGTGGTTGACTGCTTTGACGATTACCAAGGCATATCCCCAGAAGCATTTAAAGCGTTTAATGATGATACGGTTGTTGTTGCCCGTCTTAACGGTCAAATTTATTCAGCAAAACAGCTTGTGCAAATTCCTGTTATATTTTCACAATTTAAAATTTCACCGCCAAAAAGCGCAACCTTTAACTTTTCACTTAGCGGCAGCAAGGTATACACCGAGGGTTCTTTGACCGAAGTTGATACATTCCAATTAGGCATTTACGATCTTTGCACACTTGACCTTGTTATGCCCGACCTTAAAACCCCTGAAAAATTAATTTTAAAGATTGATATGGAATTTTGCGACGGCAGTTCTATTTCAAATTCGTGGGAGCTTTGGGTTTTCCCTGAAGAAAAGGAAGTTATAACTATTAACGCCAAAAATGATATGCAGGCAGATTACCTTAACTATAAATGCAAATTTAACGATAATGCCGACATAACAATTACCGATAAGCTTGACGATAAACTTTTTGAAAAGCTTGAAAACGGCGAAAGCGTGCTTTTAATTTATCGTACCGACTGGACAAGACACTTGTTACATAAGGGTATGAAGGCGCCTAAATACAGCTTCCGTCATACTTGGGAACGCTTTAAGGGCGTTATTTGGGACCGTGGCACCTTTAACGGTGGTTATGACCAAAAGGATATTTTAAACAAATATGGCTTTGTTACCGACGGGCAAACCAACTTCCAGTATTATAAGCTCATTGACGACAGCGACAAGATAAATCTTGATGATTTTCCCGTTAAGGTTACTTCGCTTGTGAGCGGAATAGACAAGCCCGCACGCGACCGTTTCGACCCAAAATTTTTTAAGCTTCGCGAGCTTATGTACGACCGCACAATGCGTAATTTTACCTATGCTTTTGAACTAAAAGTTGGTAAGGGCAAGCTTTTTGTCAGCGGCTTTAACTTTACGGGTGTAAACAGTAATGAGCCGTCGTCGGTTGCTATGCTTAAAACCATTGTAAATTATATGCACAGTGATGATTTTAACCCCGAAAACGAAATTTCGGTTAATGATTTTAAGAATTATCTTAAAAAGACTGCCGAAAGCGGACCCCAAAAAGAAAGAATGATGACACAGTATTGGCAGTTAGATGCCGAACCTGTTGAATCGGCTGAGTATTGGCAGGAGTCTGAAGCATATTTAAAGGAAGATTAATAAAAAATGCCCGACATTTGATCGGGCATTTTTTAAAAAGTATTAGTTGCAGATAGTAAGTTCTGTATCTTTATCAAAAAGGTAAATCTTACCGATTTTAGCACCCATCAAGATTTCGTATCACCCATAACTGTCTAAGTGTCGACAAAAACGGATTTGTTTTTCTTAACACGTGATGTAGCAATGCGCTTTTGAAGTTCACTATAATATAGTTCATCATCTATTGGTAAGGTTATCGCTTTACCAAGAAAGGACGACAGGTGCATTGCGTTTGAAATAGCAAGACCGTTTATGCCTTCCCGTCCGTCAGCGACAAGTTCACCACCACGCAAAATTTTATCTGCAAAAGCATTCATAACACCGATGTGCTGTGAGTTTTCGCCGTCGGTTTTAGGCGAATAAACGGTATATTTTGGACAACTAAAAGATTCAGTATTATGCTTTGAAAATTCCTGTTCGGTCGTTTCATATTCCCAAACGGTAATGGCGTCGTTTTCGACCAATAATTTTGCCTTATCCATCTGAATTTCAAAGCGGTTTGTACCGCAAGCGTCACCGGTACTGGTAATAAAAACACCTGTTGCCCCGTTTTCATATTCAACATAAGCGGTAACATCATCTTCGGCTTCAATATCGTGCCATTTGCCATAATGTAAATATGCCTGAATTTTTATCGGCATACCGCAAATCCACTGCCAAAGGTCAAGTTGGTGAGAGCATTGATTTAAAAGAACACCTCCGCCTTCACCCGCCCAGGTTGCACGCCATCTGCCCGAATTATAATACGCTTGCGGACGGTAGCAGTTGGTAATTATCCAGTTAGTACGGCGAATTTCACCGTATTTGCCCGATTTAACAAGTTCACGAAGCTTTCTATAAACACAGTTGGTGCGCTGGTTAAACATTATACCGAAAACTGCTTCGGGATGTTCGGATGCGACTCCATTCATTTCTTTAACCTGTTTTGTGTAAACACCAGCAGGTTTTTCAAGCATAACGTGAATTGAGCGCTTCAAACACTCAATCGCAAGTGCGGTGTGGTTATAATGGGGAACAGCGATAAGACATGCATCAACGAGACCGCTGTCAAGCAGTTCATAATAGTCTGTAAAATATGTAATATTATCATCATAACCTTGATTTTTGGACCATTCAAGTCTTTCTGGATTGGTGTCCGCAATAGCAGTGATTTCAAAATCGGGGCACTTGCCTTCCTTAATATTTTCTGCATGATTCGAACCTACATTGCCTATACCGATAATTCCAAGTCTAATTTCTTTCATTATTCAGAACCTCTTGATTTCAAAAAAATTATAACTCCTTTTTAAAAAGTCAAACGGATCTCCACCGTAACATTCATCCTGTTTGACTAGCATATATTCTATGTTTGTGACCTTTGTCTTTTTAAACACACGGTCAAAACTTATATTATCTTCACCAATTACCGCCATTTTTGTCATAAGTATGATCTTTAAGGCGAATACACTTACACCATTGACAAAAAAGTAAAATGGATATATTACCTTAGGAATATCTTATCCGCTGATGAAAACAGACAAAGGCTTTACCTTGCTGTATTACTGAATGAAATTCCAAAAAAATTAAGCGGCTCAACAACCACAAAACCCACTTAACCGCTGTTTTTAATCATTTACAGGTTCAACCGTATGGAATTATATAATTGCTAAACGATTACTTAAAAGACAAAGAATTGTTGCAAAATGGCAGCTTGCATACCAAGAAGGGCAGTAAGGTTGGTTATAGTGAATACGGCACCTTTTATCGTGCATAAAAACAATGTTTGGAAACTTTCCTGAAAGTTGATTGTATCATTGCTTTTTTATATAAGAATCGGCTTTTTTCTGAAGAATGTGTATATATTCTTCATAATATACAGCAAGTAATGGCGAGAAAAATACTGATAATATGTTTGTTATCGAAGTTATTTCTTCTTTAGTCAAATTGCAAAACTTTTGTAGCACGGTTATAAATACTTTACGTACCTCGTCGGTTGGCATTTCCAACTGCTCTGATGCAACATCAATACAAATGTTTAAATACATATCAAGATTATGCCGCCAAGCGTTTTCAAGTTGATATTTAATTATGAGTTCATCCATCTCGTTACCTCTAAGTGCGGCATTAAAGGTGGGGTATTCTAGACCAAAGCTGTCGTCATAGTCAAGAGGGATAACCGCTTTGCCGGGAAGATAGGCGCACTGCATACTATCCTCAAACTGTGTGAAAAGTCCACATAGAATAAAACAATGTATAAATTGCTTTTTAAGTGATTCATTACTTTTTATATCATCCATATTTAAAGCGGTAAGCCCTTCAATGAATTCTATGCCAACAACACAAGTCGAATCAAATAAATCAGCGTTATTAATTGAAAGATTCATCATATATGTGTTGGGAACATTCGTACCAAGCAATTGAGCAAGTCTGCCGTATACGAAGCCGTTACAAGGCGGGGCAAATTCACCTTTGTGCTTAACAAGCAATTTGGGCAAACCGCTTTTCTTGGGTGTTGCAATATATTTTCTTTTGCCACCAAAGCCTTGGTGTTCAAATAAGGTGAAGTTGTAATCCTCGGTATCGAGGATTAGTTCATTTGCGTTAAATACCATTTAAAAATCTCCTGTGCTTTTTGTTATTATGGGCTATTTTAAAAATCGACTATTGTGGTTAAGATTATTAAAATTATGTCCTTGCTGATTTAACGAAGCTACCTTTAAAGCAACTAAGTTAATGTCGGAATCCATAATACGTGCGATTTGTTCGGCATCATAACCATTGTAAATATGTTCCAAAACCTCATCATCCGGCAACAGTATTTGTGCAGCAAGAATATTGGCTTCATATTCGGGGCGGGAGGCCATATCATATAATACAAACTCCATTAAACCGTCGCCTTTGGCAAGATGCCTGTGGAGTTGGTCGTGTCCAAGCTCGTGAGCACAAACAATACGTTGCATCCGTTCTGAAAGGTTGGAATTGATGAATATCCAACGGTTGCGCTTGATAACCCGATACACTCCCTTCAGCTTTTCAAAGTTATCTACAAACATTACTTTTACACCGATGGCTTCAGCTATTTTAAATGGGTCACGCGTATTGCAACGTTTAACGAGATTGGAGCCTTTATTTGCAATATTATTTAAAGACACCTATATTTCTCCTTTACACGCCTTATTGTAAGTATATTATTACATACGTTGTGTCCCAAATGTAGTACCTACTTACGATGCTTTTTAGGCGTGTATTTTTTATTTTCTTGGGTTGATTCGAAATAAGCCTTAGAAATAGCGGCCATATATGCGTCTCTGTCTTCTTTAGGCAAGGTGCCGCCTGCGAACATACCTACAACCTCATCGACAAGCTTAGCCATTTCGCGTGCACTTTTGGCACCGCCTTTTTCAGCTGCTTCGGCAACTAACATACCGCTTTGTCCGAGAAGGTCAACAACAGATATATCAAGAGCTTTTGCAATTTGTTCGGCAGCATCCCAACGGGGACGGGAAGTGCCGGCCTCATATCTTTGAATCATACGTGAGGAAATACCGCAGTTTTTTGCAAGCTCAACTTGGGTCCAACCCTTGCTTTCTCTATAATCCTTTAATCGTTGGTTGAATTTCATAAAATATACCTCGTATAAAATTTTTTACGAACACGACATTTAATTCGTTAAAAGGTATTGACACGCCAAAATAGTCGTGGTATAATCATACCTGTAAACACGACATAGATGTCGTAAGTTAATAATACAATACGACAGCGTGTTTGTCAAGGAATTTCGCAAAAATCGACCATGTAAAAGTATTGATGCCGAGCTTGCTTTTACTAAAGTTGGAAAAAGAAAATATTTATTATTTTGGTTAGGTGATTTAATTGAAAAAAGAAGAGTGGACACCTGTCCCAATGTATTGTTCCAACTGCGGGCAGCTTATTTACGGTCATAGGAACGAAGAAGGCAGTATACGATACGAGTGCAATAGATGTAAGATTGTTGCGGTAAGAACCCAAAAGGGCAGACGACATACTTGTATAGATATTTATTGCCCAGTTGGGCAAGTAAGTTATGCGTAATTTTAAATAACACATAACAATGATAAAAATTGAATACGGCATCACGACGGAATGGTTGAGATGAAACAGGCTACGTAATTCCATCTCCAGGTCACTTGCTTTGAGAACACTTCGGTTGGTTAAACCAGACTTGCTTTATGCAGACATGAGAGGCCGCCGACAAGATTGATTGAGTTTATAGGCTCAGTCTATCTTGCCGGTGGCTTTTTTGTTTTCGGTAAGAAAAATGCT
>SVPL01000062.1 GCA_015065925.1 Oscillospiraceae bacterium | reverse complement strand
TGATAAGACCCTGATCCTTAAGAGCAGAGTAAATGTCACCAACAGTCTCAAGTACGGGAGAGCCGCCGCCAAGGAAGTCGCCCTTAAGAAGCGCGTATACTGTGCCGATTATCTCAAGTCTTTCGGCGTCGTTCTTAACGTTTTCGATAAGAACAACGTTATAAAGGTGATCAAGAAGCTCGAAGGTGCTCATAGAAGAGCTTGCAGCAACAAGCTCAAGAGCCTGCTCAACGGTGATATAACCGTTGTTTTCAAGGTAGAAGTAAACGTCTCTGAGAGCAACAACCTTAGAATCGTATCCAAGAGCCTCGCCCTCGTAAGCGGCGATTACAGCCTTAATGATCTCGTCATGTCCTTCGGGAGTGGGGTGAACGGACATACCGTTACCAACCTTGAAGAGTGCGTAGATCTTAACCATACCGCGGATGTCGGGGTTAGCTTCGCCGTCCTGGGTGTAAGTAGCTCCGCCACAGAGGTAGTCGCCAAGACTAGTGCGAAGATCGTTCATAACGGGTGCGAAGTTAGCAAACGCAGACATCATGTCTGTTGCGATGGTGAGAAGTCCGCTGAGAGTAAGAACCTCTTCGTCAGCACACTCTGCAATAGCATCCTCAAAGCCGAGATAGATCATAATAGAAGGGATGTATAACTTCATTCTGGGGTCGTTTACCGGATCGTCAATTCCGACGGACATGCACCAGGAATAATCTTCTTTGCCATCCATGCATTCAACCATCTGGATGGTGATCTCGGGAAGAGTCTGACCGCCAAGCATGCTGCTAAACGCCATGCTTATAAGCTCGCGAAGAGAGCCGTTGTATGCATCAATGTTTCTGCAACGAACAGTGAATCCGGAAAGACGTCCGTCCTGAATGTTCTGCCAACCGTTAGTCTTAAGCTCGCCAAATACCTGGCAAATGAACTTAGGCTCGGGCTGCTCTGCAAACTTAAAGGAAGCTTCGGGATACTTTCTCTCAGCCTTAACGAGAGTGGGGATCATCTTAACGTAATCGTTAAGTACGCCGAAGAAGCCGTCCATCATATCGCCAACAGGGAAATTGTTCTCGGGATTTTCATCCATCGCGATTTCCATGCCGTATGTAGTGTTAAGAAGACCAACAAAGATGATCTCAACGTCGGGATTCATTTCAAGAATCTTCTCAACGCAAAGCTTGTAGTATACGATGAAGCTGCCAACAGTGTACTCAAGAACGTTAAGTACGTTAGGAAAAGCCTCTTCGCCAAGCATCTGAGAAGCCATAGAAAGGTCGATCTCAGCAAGGTATGCATCTACGAAAGCAACAACTGCCGCGCGATCCTCTTCGTCAAGAAGCTGAAGAGCGAGATCGAGGTTAAGCTGATAGTCGTCAAAGGAAGCGCCGAAAATGCCAAGAGCGTCGGTCATCTTGTGAAGAAGGAATGCTCCGAAGGAAGCGTTTCCGAGACCGAGAGTAATTACGTCCGCCTCTTTTACAGCCTTCTGCATATAGGCTTTAACATCTTCAATGCCTTTTGCAGTCTGCTCATAGGTTCCGATGTAATCAAGCCAACCGCCCCAACCGTCATTAACCGCTTCTTCCATTCCGCCAAGAATGTAGTAGAAGTCCTCGGGAAGCATTGCGGAGGTAGCAAGCTTAGTGTGCTTTACATTGTATCCCTGAGCAGTGAGGTGTTTCTCAAACTGAAGGGGATAAGCACCTGTTCCGTACACGCCTTTGCCCTGCAAAATGTCGTAGTACGTTCCGCTGTCATCATTCTGGTAATAGCCCTCAAAGCCATAACCGTTAGCCATAGAGTCTCCGATTGAAACGTAGTTGAGATCACCCTTAGAACCGGGATCAACGTCTACGTTTTCAACGTTTTGGGGGATCGCATCTTCAACTGCCAGAACGGTAGGAGCCATGATGCTGAAGAGCAAGCAAAGCAATACCGCAACAGAGGTGAATTTGCGACCAAATCCTGTGATTCTGTTTTTCATTGTTTTAGTCCTTTCTGAAGTAACTATTTTTATTTTTTTATTTATCTATCTAAAACCTTAAAATAAAGATATTTTAAGTAATATAAAAATTTAGAATGATAAAATTGCACATATATAATACCACAGCAAGATACATTTGTCAATACGTTTATAGAAAAAAAGTATCGATTAAATATTAATTTTTATTAAATTTATACTCAAATAATGTAGAAAAGGACAGGGCGCAGCCGATTTTTGCCGTCGAATCTTAAAAACAAAGAAAAAAAAGATAAATCCGCAGACGTTTTAGTCCCCTATTGACGAAAATTGCCACATTTAACTGCGGTTTACAAAAAACGCGCCTTTGCTTCCGAGCCGCATTAAAAAAACGCAATTCAAGCAATCATTTCTCTCTGACGGAATGAACCGCGAAAAAGCGATCACATTTTTCAAAAAGCACAATTTAAATCCCATAAAATGTCAGTTTTGACAACAATTGTGTGCATTTTTGCATATTTTTTTGTATTGCGCTTTTCTTTCTTTGCTTATCAAGCTATTTTCTTGTAATATTCTCGAAAATATATCGGTGTTTATGCTCAAGAACGCAGTTTTGCAACATTCAGGCGAAATGTCTGCAAAAGCAGCCCGCAAAACAGAATCCGCACCTGCACAACGCCGCCTAAAGGCGGGCATCTTTTGTTAAATTTACCGATTTTGCAAACAATAATTTGCATTTCTCTTTTTTATCTCTTTTTCAAGTACGGACAAAAAAGAGGCCAAGATATAGCGTGATGCTTTTAACGGAGTATCACGCTAACTAAGTTTGCCCTTTGGGCAAGTGAAGTTATCGCTGATAGTGAAGTTCCCTTCGTGAGTGAAGTTTCGCCTGACGGCGAAGTGATGGGCAAACTTAACTTCACTTGATGCTTTGCGTCGCAAAGCGGCAAACTTCACTGCATAACAACTTCACTTTTGCGATAGCAAAAACTTCACCAACAGAAAAGAGAGAACTTTCGGCTATAAACCGTTGTTCTCTCTTTCTGCTTGTAATAAGGGTTTGGGCTTAGCCCATTTGCGTTTGACCAGTCAAATGCGATGCTCGCACTTTGCCCAAAGTGTAAAATTCTCCGCTAAGGACATCACCCTATACTTAGCCTCTTTGAGTAATTATTACTTTTCGTCCTTGTAAATTTCCTTGAAATACTTGTAAGTATCAACCTTAAGCTCGCCGCAAGCAGCCTCGTCGCAAGCAATAACGCCATCCTTGTGAAGCTGAAGCGCGCTTATGGTCCAAGCGTGATCAACACCGCCCTCAACGCAATGACGAAGCGCGCGAGCCTTGTTGTGTCCGCTGATAAGAAGAAGCACCTGCTTGGAATCGCAAACAGTACCAACGCCAACGGAGAGCGCGGTCTTAGGAACCTTGTTAGGATCGTTATCGAAGAAACGGGAGTTAGCGATAAGAGTATCTGCGGTAAGAGCGCGAACACCGGTTCTCGAAGTGAGAGAGGTGAAAGGCTCGTTGAATGCGATATGTCCGTCAACACCGCTGCCGCCGAGGAAGAGGTCGATTCCGCCGTAGGATGCGATCTTATCCTCGTATCTCCGGCACTCAGCCTCAAGATCCTCTGCCATACCGTTAAGGATATTAACGTTTTCAGCAGGAATATCAATATGATTGAAGAAATTATCGTGCATGAAATACCAGTAGCTCTGGTCATGCTCCCTGGGAAGACCAACGTACTCGTCCATGTTGAAGGTAACAACGTTTTTAAACGTAACCTTGCCAGCCTTGTTCATCTCAGCAAGTCTCTTGTAAACCCCGAGAGGTGAAGAGCCGGTAGGGAGACCAAGCACGAAGGGACGGTTTTCCTTATGATTGTTTATAGCGTCAGCAATATGCTGAGCAGCCCAATCACTCATTGCGTCATAATTGTCTTTGATAATAAGTTTCATAGTTTTTCGCTCCTTGAAAGTCTTAATTTTGCATTTCAATTATAGCACTTACAAATCGTTTTGTAAAGACGTTTTGGGTATTTTAGTGAAAAAGGGTGTTTTTTCGCAATTAAGTATCATAAAAACCAATTATCCCTACATGCAGTATGCTTTATATAAAATTCCGCTTTCTTCCAAATTTGCAAACAATTAATTACATTTTATCCGTTTTTCACATCAAACACTATACACAGAAAATTTAACAACGAATAAAAAACGTCTTATTTGATTGTTATAAATGTCCCTGTGCCTGCTTTCTTATAAAGTAAGACGGCGTGCAGCTCCAAGCGTGGCACATACTGTTTATCATAGGGTCTAAATAGGGTGATACCTCCGGGTGTCCCGGTACAAAGACCTCATAAAAGGCGTCCGCACCCTGCTTTACCATCAAGCCCCAGAAGCTCTTGATATGCTCCATAGCTTCCTTCTCTTTTCCCAGCTTCATCATCGCCTCTACAAGATAATGATTCATATAAGGTGTAACGATTTTGGGACATTTTTCGTCATTCATAACTCGCAAAAGCATCTCCCAAGCACCCTCACCCGAAACAACACCGCCGAGAATCATCCAAACAACCGAATGAATATTCACCTGGTATTCATCGTAAGCGTTTGCAAAATTATTTTCATTCGCATTATAAAGGTGGCGAAGAGCTGCGGTCTTTGCGCTTTCGTAACGGGAATTATAAAGCTCGGCATCCTCGTGTCCCAACCGAGCAAGGGCAGAAGAAAGTTTTTCGAGCGTATATAAATACACGCCTTGAAGCGACGCAGTCTTTTTCAGCTCGCCCTGCCAGTCTATGAAGATGTTCCCCTGCTTTTCGGTTACCAAGATCCCGTTTTCGTCAATTTCAGCAGCAAAAGCCTCCATCATCTCCTTAACTACGGGGTATATGTCGAGAAACGTCTCGCTATCACCGATGTGCATATAATAATCGGAAAGCGCGTTGACGTAATTCAGGGCAAAATCGCGAAGATACCAGGTACCCGAAAAGAAATTAGGGTTTTCATAAAGATACGCCGGTAAAAATCCATCCTCGCTTCTGTCCGCCGCGGCAAAAAGGTAAAGACAACGACGCACCAGGGCGGAGTTTTTAAAGGTGTAATGATTTGTTAACGCCTGCAAACGAAAATCCGATGCCCAAAGCCTGCGGTCACGCTTCGGCCCGTCCTCAAAAACTCTGTGCATACAGTTTTTTAAGGTGTTTCTGGCAACCTTATCAATTAAACAAAGCTCTAAATCGTCAATTTCCAACTTTTCAACAGATGACACATCTGCGCTCGTTTCCGATGTAAAAACAAAATCCGACAAAGTAAGTATTCTCGGCGTATAAACCACGCTTATCTTAATATAACGCGCGGCATACCTGCGAAGCATTTTGTACTCACCGATCATATCGATATTTATTATTTCCTCCTGCAGCCAAGAGGCACAAAGAGCTCCGTGATAAGTCGAAAAGTCGGTGTCAATTTCCTCTTTTGTCTCGCAGAATTTTATACATAACCGCACCGGCGCATCAAGGTACATATCCTTGTACCCAAGAACAAAGGAAAATCGGCCCACGTAATAGTCGCCAAGGTCCAAAACTATGCTGTCACCGCGGAAAAGCTCACGAGCCTCGGAAGCTATCCGTATTTTTTCATAAATAAGCTCGGGTAAATTTTCATCCGCCTTTTTTAAATAGTACTCTTTCATCATAACCTCTTTTTAGCTTAACTATTAAAATTGTTTTTATAAAAAACTCAAAAATGTTTCTTTCTTCATTGCAACAAAGGCTTAAAGAACGATGTTTTTCTCGTTTTTGACAACTTTATTTTACATTCAAAGCGTTTTTAACACAAATCATCACGCGAAGAAGCGTGCGTATGCAACGCAAATTTTAATTGATTTTTATAAATGCCCATCCACCCGCCGGGATAGCAACTTTATAAACTCCGTTGTCGCAACGCAAAACCCCATTTCCGCAAACGAGATCGGGAATCAAAGGCCTCTTTAGCTCCAAGGTCACTGTCGTTTCGGCATCAGGTAATTGGGTCTCGCCCTTCTCTACCGTTCTGTCTATTCCGCTGTGGTTAAAGAGGGTGAGGTAATATCCGCCGCTTTTACACTCATTCAAAAGCCAATGGGCGTTCCCTCTCACATAACAGGGCAAAGCTTTTTGCAAAACGGCTTTTATATCCTCGATTTCACAGAGGTTTTCGTGCCTTTCGGCAAAGCTTTTGTCAAAGGTCAGGTCTATCAGGTGCGAATATCTGCCCGTGTCACCGTCTTTTTCCGTCAAAATATCGATGGCGTCGGGAATATCGCTGTTTTTCAGCGTGTCTTGCTCATTTCCGAGCATAGGATAGGATGATGCGAAAATATCACGGAGTCCCTGCTTGATTTTTGCCAATTTTTCCGAATGAACCTCAAATCCGCAGTACATACAGTCATTGTCTAAATTATCCAGAACCATCAAATCATTCGGTAACACGACCGCCATCTGTGTAATTTTATCACCGATATCCGTGAATTTTCGTATGAAGCTTAAAAACTCCTTTTTCACCTCACCGTATGGTGAAAGCTCAAAGCTCTTCCAATCATAAAATGTGTTACAAAGCCCCCATTCCTCGCTTATAAACTCCGCTCCGCACAAATATGCGTACAAGAATATCCTCTTTTGCAGAGATCTGGAGCTGCCGCCATTCGGTCCTTGGGTTTCAAAGGGAAAATCGCTCGAATCTCCAATGCCCCATTCATTCTTTTTGTCTTCGTGATAACAGCAGGCTGAGAAGGGTTTGCCACCCCACGGTTCATAATATATACCAAAGCTGCGACCGTCCTTGCGTGTCATTCCTCTGGCATAACATATCTGTATCCTTGCGTTCGGAGTTTGTGCGCCCACCTCGGGCATAAGTCTTTTTGCGCCTGCAGAAATTTCAAAGGGATAGGCTAAAAAACCGCTGTCACAGGGTATGAGCTGTCCGAATTTTTGACGTTTTTTGTAAATTTCGGTAATATTGCGGTAGAACTCCTTAATGCCGGAGGGTTTGCCCGCATCTGCCATTTCCTCTGACGTCATACTCTCAAGATTTAAATATGGATATGGGTATTTCCGGTAGATAAATTCCTCGATTTGCTCCTTCTTCCATTCATCATCCGACAACTCGCCCAATTTTCCGAAAACGTCAAAGCGGTAATTCGACATCCATTCGTGCATTTGAAATCCCCAAAAGTTTTCTCCGAGCATTTCCTTGTAAGTCCTAAGCAATTCTTCGTCGTAAGGATAATCTTCTATATAGCAGCCGCCTTGCATACGGTCGATATAGAAAACGCATTTTCTCTCGGACAAAATCTTATATAGTTCACCGCCTACCGCCGCAAGCGAATTGAATTTCATTTCATCTTTAAGCATTAAATTCTGACAAAATCGAATTCCGTCATCCTCACCGACAAGGCCCGCCTTTACCTGTGCTTCCCATACGCCCGGTAAATATCCATGAATAAATCTAAACATCTCCATCACCTGTTTTTACATCAATTTTCAAATATTCCGTACTCAGAGAGCATCCATTTTGCGGTATCGTACATCATCTTTTCAATATGTCTTTGCATAAAGAACCGAAGCTCTCCGAGCCTTGAGCCGCCCGCAAATCTTCTGCGCGCTCCCGTCCATTGGTCGTACCTGACAAGGCTCGAGGAGCACTCAAGAATGAAATATCCCTTGAAATTCACGTCTATCAGCGCGCGTATTATCGGTAGAAAAACAATGTAATTCCGTTGAACAATATTCTTTACTACCAGAGATATCCCATGAACCATAAACATAAAGCCTACCATCTGGCATTACACGTCCCTCACCATCGGGAACAAAACATTTTTTAGGCAATGTAGGATTCATTATTTTTCTCCTTTGATCGACACTTTGAGGTAATCTTCCCTATCTACCGGTTGAGAATCGCCGACATAAATTTTATAATCACCATCCCTCAAACTTACCATTCCTTCATCATCTACAATAAGAAAATCTGATGCTCTCAACTTTAACTTAAGATTCTTTGAAGAATTTTGATTAACAAACACTTTCTTAAATTTCCTCAATTGGTAGATAGGCTGTCCTTCAATGTTGTTAGAAGCAATATATATCTGTATTGTATCGTATCCGTCAATATCGCTATTGTTTGATATTGTTAACGAAACATCTACTTCTTGGTTTTGCGCAATCTCTTTTTTGCTTAATGCAACGTTTGAAATTTCAAATTTTGAATACGACAATCCATATCCAAACTTATAAAGAACAGGTTTATCAAAATATTTATAAGTTCTTCCTTTCATTGAATAATCTTCAAAATCAGGCAAATCTTCAGTAGAATTATAAAAAGTTACCGGCAATTTTCCGCTTGGATTGGTTGATCCAAATACAATATTTGCAAGAGCAAGACCACCAAGCATTCCTGGATAAAAACATTGAATAACTCCTGATGCCAACTCCTCTGCAATTCTAAGATCAACTGCACTACCACTAACGTTAACAACTATCGTATTTTTATTTACTGCACAAATCCTTTTGATTAACTCTTCTTGAATTCCCGGCAATTTTAAGTTTGGCTTATCTCCACCAATATCACTATTATAAGCATCCCCTTGTTCGCCTTCTATTAACGGACTCAAGCCAACACATACGATAGCAACGTCACTATTTTTTGCTATAAATTCGGCTTCGGCAAGTCTGTCACCGTATTCACCTTGCGAATTGTTTTTTAGTAAATGACAACCTTCTGCGTATCTAACTTTTATGAACTTATCAGCAACCTGTCTAACACCTTCAAGTATTGTATACGTTTTAGATGGAGTGCCGTTATAGTTTGCCTTTAAAACGTCTCTATCATCCGCATTTGGACCGATTATTGCTATGCTTTTCACTGTTTTTTTATCTAGTGGAAGCACACCGTTATTTTTTAATAAAACTATACTTTGCTCTGCTGCTTGTAACGACAACTTATGATGAGCTTCACAATCGTTTAATTCATAACCGATTTTGTTATACGGGCAATTATCTCCATCAATTAGACCTAACTTGAATTTTGTTTTTAACAAATGTACTACGCATTCATCGATATATTTTTCTTCTAATACTCCCCTTCTTACAGCTTCGCATAAAACAACGTAGGCTCCTCCACAGTTTAAATCACACCCAGCCTCAACAGCCATTGCTGCCGCCTCTGCAAGATTTTCTCTCGCACGAAAAGCAGTTAAAATATCATAAATAGCGCCACAGTCTGAAACGTAATAACCATCAAACTTACATTTATCACGAAGCAACTCTCTTATAAGTTTTTTAGAAGCACAACATATTTCGTCATTAACACTGTTATAGGCGCCCATTACGCCTTCTACTTTAGCCTCTGTTATACACCTATAAAATGCAGGAAAATATGTTTCATAAAAGTCTTTTTTACTAATCTTAGAATTAAATCCGTGTCTTGTTCCTTCTGGTCCAGAATGAGCGACAAAATGCTTTACACATGCTGCAGCCTTCAAATATTTAGGATGATTACCTTGTATACCCTTAATATAACTAATAGCCATTTCTGCAGTTAAGTGACAATCTTCGCCAAAAGTTTCGTGTCCTCTTCCCCATCTAGGATCTCTAAAAATATTTATATTAGGAGCCCAAAAAGTTAAACCTTTATATAAACCATAATCATTTTGAGATTGATAAAGATTAAATTTTGCTCTTCCCTCTGTTGAAATACATTTACCAATCGAATGCATAAGGTCTTTATTGAAAGTTGCAGCTAAGCCTATCGCTTGAGGAAAAACTGTTGCTACCCCAGCTCTTGCAACTCCATGAAGCGACTCGTTCCACCAATTGTAATTTTTAATTTTTAGTCTTTCAATTCCTTTTGATTGGTTAAGCATTTGCGACACTTTTTCTTCAAGAGTCATTTGTTTTACTAACTCTTTTGCTTTTTCCTCAAATTCTATGATATAACGCTTTTGCATCTTATACCTCACATGAAAAACTTCCTTGATTGGTTATAATCTGTTTACCATTTGGCAAAACAACTGTACATTCAATCTCTGCGGGAATATCAACATTAAGATTAAATTTTCCATTTTCTACAGTATAATTTACAGTACACCTTCCAAATTTGGTGCTATATGTAACATTACACTTTTTAACCGAATCAATTACATTAGGCGCAATTACTACACTTTTATGATTCATATAGTTGGGATTTATGAGCAATCCACCTAAATATTTATAAAGCCAACCTGAAACGTGTCCCCAAAAATGATGGTTAAGCGAAGATAGTTTACCACCGTCTTTCCTTGTCCAATTAACATTATCGTCTGCAAGTTCATAAAAGTTTTCCCACAGAGCTGTTGCTCCTCGATTAAGATAATAACCATAACTAGGAAACTTATCTTGCATAATCATTTTATATGCTAAGTCAACGTAATTGTTTTCAGCGAGCACTTCAAAAATATATCTAGCGCCCAAAACACCTACAGTCATCAACGAATTATTACTTTCAATCAATGAAACTAAGTCTTGAACTGCTCTTTTTTCTTCCTCTTCATTAAGAAGTTTAAACTTAATAGCAAGTGCTAAACCCGTTTGTTTTTGCTCTGTAACCCTACCGTCAACAACGTAGTTATTCTTTACTTTTGAAAGCAACTCCTCATATAAACTTTCAGCATATTGAACAAATTCTTTGTCTCCTAATAAAGAGAATATCAATTTAGATTCTCTAAGTTGTTTCAAATAATAAGCCGAACAAATAAACTCTAGCGAGGTATCATAATCACTAGCAGAATCTTTGCCTACCGGACACCAATCGCCAATCCCAAAAGAAATAAGACCATTTTCTTTTCGTTTATCCGCCATATACTTTATATATTTTTTAATGGCTTCCTTATTTTCATCTAAATATTTAATTTCGCCAGTAAAACGGAACATTTGTAACGGCAACTCAACAATAACTCCGTCCCACGCAGGACCATATACAGGTAATTTAAGTGGGTCTGCAGGTATAATTCCCGGCACAACACCATTTTCTAACTGACAATATCTCAACTGCTCTAACCATTGTCTAAACGATGCATAGCCGTCGAAATTATACATGTATTGCTCAGCAGAAAGATAAATATCTCCCGTCCACCCATTTTTCTCTCTGTGTGGACAATCTGTTGGAAAATAAAAGAAATTCGACAAATCACTTCTTACAGTTATCTCTTGAAGGAGATTAAGTTTTTCATTATCAAATTCGATTGTTCCAATAGTTTTTATATCAGAATGGCAAACCAAATAAGTTAGAAACTCTTTTGTCGCTTCCTCTTTATTTATGCCTTCAACTAAAGCGTATCTAAATCCGTGGTAAGTAAATGATGATTCATAGAGTTCATCTTGCTCTCCCGAACAAATATAAACGTCTTTTTGAACAAAATCATCAATATATAATTGTTCAAAAAGAAGATTTTCTCTACAAAGCGTACCACCTTTTAAATACTCACCAAACGATAAAACTATTTTAGTCCCTCTTCTCGATTTTGGTTTTAAACGTATAATTCCAGCGTTGTTTTCACCAAAATCATATAAATACCCATTTCCCACTTTAGAGATTGAAATTGCAGATAATTCTTTTTCAATTTTAATTGGCTCTACATTGCACTTTTTTATTTCACCTTTAGGACTATCAACTATGATTGCATTTAACCAAGACGAATCATCAAAATCAACAGCATTCCAACCATTAACACTCAAACGATTATCTACGTGTTCACCAACTCTCAAATCATTTAGAAGTATTGGAGAATTGCAAACCTTAAAGGATTCGTCTGATTCCAAAATACTTTGTTCTCCCTGCAGAATCGACATTGAAAAACGTGGACTATTTACCCAAGGTGCAACATGAAAATTCCAAATTTCTCCACCAAAACAATTTTGCATACCGTTGCCTAAGAGAACTGCAACTGTATTCTTTCCTTCTTGAATAAAACCTGTTATATCATACTCATCATAATATATAAGGTCGTCAGGATTAGATATATATGGAGCTAAAATCCCTTTAGTAATCTTATTCCCATTAAAATAAAGTTCGTATAACCCTGCAACTGCAATATATAATACCGTCTTATCTTTTGTTTTCAAATTAAAACTTTTTCTAAAATACGGTGCTTGAATTGGCTTTGAAAAAGTAGATATTTGGGTTGTCGAAGCAATGAATTTATTAAATCTTTTCATTTTATAAAATCATCTCCTTTTCTTCCTTAATGCCACTTTCTGTAACTAATTTTCATTTTCTATACATTTATTATGTAAATCTATCCCTCAAAAAACAAGGGTGTATTGTTCATATAATAGTACTTTTGTTCTAACTTTTGCCATTTTTCTTATTTTATCATCCAAAGTCAAACCATAATAAACTTCAAAATTAACACATGACGCACTAAAATAAGTTTCTCTTTTAAAACATCTTGTGTCCTGCTATTTTTACTCCAATGACAGTATGAAATTAATTTTTCATAACAACAAACACCTAACCCCTTCATTTTCACGCACTAATATTAGCCATTTTTTACTCTTTGACTATAAAGCGTGCACTTGTATACAAGTTATAAATTCAAGTAAGGATAGGGGTATTTTTCAAAGATGAATTTTTCGATTTTTTCCTTCGTCCATTCATCATCCGACAACTCGCCCAATTTTCCGAAAACGTCAAAGCGGTAATTCGACATCCATTCGTGCATTTGAAATCCCCAAAAGTTTTCTCCGAGCATTTCCTTATAAGTCCTAAGCAATTCTTCGTCGTAAGGATAATCTTCTATATAGCAGCCGCCTTGCATACGGTCGATATAGAAAACGCATTTTCTCTCGGACAAAATCTTATATAGTTCACCGCCTACCG
>SVPL01000061.1 GCA_015065925.1 Oscillospiraceae bacterium | reverse complement strand
GACTGTACAGGAGTTTTTAAAGTGCTGAACGACCAACCGTAGGTTTTAACATCATAACTGCCGTATGCACCGATAAGGTCGGTGGCAGTTTCGGTGGTTTCAGCCGATGCTACAAAGCAAGAGGTTAGAACCATAACTAATGCGAGTAGAATGCTAAGAGTTTTTTTCATTAATAACATCTCCTTAAAAAATTTTAATCTATTTTAAACCAAATAATTTATTTGGTAGAATATGCCATAACGCCCATAGCGGGGATTGTGCCTTTAAGGGTGCCTGTAACATTAGAAACTGTAAAATCGGCTTTAAGGGCGGGGATTTCTTCACTGCAAACCACCGTTTCGGGATTATAAACATAGCAGTTTAAATCCAGATTAAGGGGATTTTCAAACTCAATTTCAAAATCAATTGGCTCTTCTGCCTCATTTACCAAAAGCACCGTAACATTACCGTCGGAATTTTTAACCATTGCGGTTTTTATTTCGCCTGTATGCTCACCCTTAAATATTTTGGAATTTGCATCGCCGTTTACAAGTGAGGTAATACGGGTTGCAAAATATGCAGGGTAAGGAACCTTTGAACGAATAAGAGAGGGCATTACGCCGCATCGATGGTCACCGTCATAAAAATCATCATTATTATTTGAATGATTATATGGCCATTGCTGGTCAAAAAGGCTCCACATAAAGGAATTTTGCACGCCGTTGTTTAAAAAGGCGAGTCTTACTGCACAAAGGTTTGTACCGTGGTAGGGATGCTCGGGACGTTTTACAACAGCATCGTTAACCCTATAACCCAGACAGTTGTATTCGTCATACCAGAAGGGGTCACCATCATCAAGGCATTTAATTTTTTTCTTTACATCAATATCAAAATATTTATAATGAGTACCTGCTCCCATTTTAGCATCAGGGAAGCCGTTCCAACCGTTAAATAATTCTATAGCGTTACCACTGCCTGTTTCTTTTAACACCACAGAACCTAACTGAATTATCCAGCCTTGTTCAGGCCTTACATCAGAAAAGAAGCCAAGCAATGCATCATCTGCGTCATCAGCGGTTTCGATTTCAAATTCATACCTTTTAAAATCGTCGGATATTCTTGCCGCCTCTAACATTGCTGTTGAAAATCTGCCAAGTCGATCAGTTGGATTGCCGCCCGAGGTAAACATTCCCAAAGAGTTCTTCTTAAACAAACCGCAAAGCAGATAACCGCTTAAAACTTTTGGGTTTTCATACTTTATTTTTGCATAAAAGCTTAAGGTATATTTAGTATTAGGCTTAATACTAACAGGGACGTACCATCTTGCGCCCGCCTTGTACAAAAAGTCTACTTCACCGTTATCAGGAAGATTATCGGTTTTTAAAATAAGCCAAGAATAATTGTGCGAAGAATATATAGGCACTATATCGGGATGATTTTCCTTAACCCATTTCATCATTTGGGACTCGCCGCCTATAACCTCTTGGGGTCCTACCACAGTTACACGGTCATAATAGCCTTTTTCTTTAAGGGCGATTTCTATTGCCTTTGATGCTTGATACCAAACATCGAAGGGGTCCGTAGTGCCCTTTGGTACGGGCTGATTGCCATAGGCTTGTGGTTCGGTAAAATAAAGGATATACTTTAAATTATCAAGTCCCCTTACATCAAGTATTTGATGTAGGTTTTCGCACACCCAATCGGTGTACTTTTTAAGGGATGCATTCCAATCACCACCTACCGTAAAGGGGGATTTACCGCGCCAGCCCTGTGACATAATATCGGGAATGGAGCCAAAGTTAATGGCAACATCTATTCCCCTTACCTTCATACGCTCTATCCATTTACAAAAGGCTAGAAAATCGGGATGGTTCCAATCAAACTCCTGCTTTTCTTTATCCCAATTCACCCAGCCGTAAAAGGTACGGGCAATTTTTAAGTTTTGGTCCTTTGCACGGTCGGCTTCTAGCTCGCAAAGTTCTTCGTTTAAAATTCTACCACAGTCATCTCCCATACCTGCATAACCATGATAAATTCCGTTAAAGCCTAAAAAGTTTTGTTGAATGGGAGATGAATTTAAAATTTTAAGAGTTTCCATTGTTATTGCTCCTCAAACTCTATTTCCAAAATAAATTTACCTTTGTTCATTTTAAAATCCACATAGGTGGATTTGCGAATTTTTGATATGATATAATCGGTTTTCTCGCCATCCACAATCAAGCCTATAGGCGAGGTGTTTTCGGGTAGTAAAATATGGCAATTAACCTCCTTTGCGGGGGAAGTAAGTGCATAAATTATTTTGTTGCCCTGCTTTTTATATTCCAATTCTACTAGTACATTTGATACATCATAGCCTGTATAATAACGCTTTTCGGTAGCATCATCCAAAACAAAACGGGGTGAAAGATTTATTTTGTTCATTAAAACATCGGCATCTTCAATACCTGCAAAGCCGTTATCAATGGCATCCAAAACTGCCGCCGCACCCCAACCGTTTGGTCCGCCTGAAAGGTCGTCTCCCGTTTCGGGGTTATACAGAAATCCAAGCTCACGATATTTTCTGTGCATAGCCTGCAGACGCTTTAAAATTTCATAGCCGTATTTTTCGTAGCCATAGCGGAAAGCACCTTTAGCAAGCTCACCTGCAAGGAAAGGTGCCGAGCCACCGTTTATATAGGAACCTGCCTTGTGCATATTAAAGGTTTCATAAGGTGGATAAATGGCACACCACTCATAAAGCACACCTAATTCCCTACCCTGCTTTAAATAGCTTTCAATAACAGCCGCACCTTGTTCATTAGTTAATGTACCGCGTGTTAAGGCATAGGTGTTTGAAAGGGAAAGGCGTTTATCCTCTTTATCATCCAAGCCATTGTGATTAAGGTGAATCTGATGTGTATAGAAGTTGCCGTTCCAGCAATATTTGTTTAAATTTTCAAGCAGCTTTGCCGCACGGTTTCTCCATTCGTTTGCCTTTTCGCTATTGCCGAAGCGGTCATTAAGCCAAGCGAGTTGAGTCATAGCTTTGTAAACACCCGTATTATCTCCGTGCATTATGGACATAGGGGTATCATCATAAATTCTGCGGTCTCCACCTGCTTGATTAGGAAGAAAATCCCAAGTATCAATAGTAAAAGGACGCTTTACAAGACCGTGGGCTTCATCCCAACGTTTGGGGTCGGAGGTTATGTAATCTATACCTTTTTCAAGATTAGGAAGAACCGATTTTATCCACTGCTCATCGCCTGTTGCCTGATAAACCATTACGGCACCGTCAACCACAAGATATTCGATATCTGCCTCTAGTTCAATTTTAACCAAAGCTAAATTTTCCTCGGGCAGAAATTTCACCAAGGGTGGGTCAACCGTTTTTGTATGAAAATTATCACCAATACAGGTAATTTCATAGAAAAATCCCGATTCGTGTTGATTTTTTATCATAAAATCAAGATAGCTTTTAAGATCATATTCCCAATGCTTATAGCCCTTCATTTCGTGAATATGGTCTCTGAGCCAATTTATATTGGCAGTAAGCCGTTTACCGCCTATGTAAATACTGCGACGGTCCCTTGCAATAATTCTGCGCAAATGCATCATAAATACTGCAAAGGAATCGTTTATAACGGGGTCATTACTAATTAATTTCTTACCGTCATCATTATTACTTATAAGGCAAGGGGTGCCAAATTCACCCAAATTATAATCGCCGTATCTATCGGCAGGCATTTTTGTTATTGACATATGTATTTTTCTCCTAGAAGATACTTTTTGATAATTACCTTAATTTAAGTATATCAATACATACTATCAAAAAAAAGCGGTAATTTTTAGCAAAGTATAGGTAATATTTAGCGTTTTTATTACAGTTTTCGCCAATCGAACTGTACAATCGGAAAATGGCTTTCACAAATCAAACGATTATAAACATCTTTATAATCCTTTGGCGAATGAGTTTCGTCAACAATTTTTTCTAAATTCATTCTTCCTAACTGCTCCAACTTTAAAAGAGCTTTCATATCATCAACCTGAGTCCAATATCCGTGATGAGATTCAAATTCGGGACGCGCCAAGGTGTGAGCGCCAATAAGGGATACGCCCGGTCCGTGAACCTTGCGATAATAATCAATTGTAAAATCGGAATTACGGGTGCAACCCAAAAGAGCAACTCTGCCAAATTTTGCCATACAGTCTAAAACCTGATCCAAAGCCTTGCCGTTGCCCGTAACCTCTATTGCCGCCTTTACGCCGCCATCTGTAGCATTTAACACATTTTTTACAAAATTATCTTCAAAAGGGTCAAAGGCAAAATCAGCACCAAGCATAATGGCTTTTTGCCTTTTTTCGGCTGAAGGATCCACCCCAATAATGGGAGCGGCACCCGAAAGTTTAAGCAAAGGAATAGCAATTAACCCCAAAACACCAAGTCCCATTACAATTGCCGATTCCCCAAGCTCAACCTTACATTTGCGAATAGCGGCTATGGGAAATGAGGCTATATTTATTAGCGCCGCGGCTTCAAAGGAAACCTCATCAGGGATTTTTATAACATTTTCTTTAATAATATTCTGAATTTGACTGTGCCTGCTCCAACGAAGGGCAACTCTGTCGCCGATTTTTATGTTTTTTACATTTTCGCCCACAGCCGTTACAACTCCTGCCGAGGAATAACCGCCGTATCTTGGAAAAAACGCCTCGGTAGGGATGTTTTTATCTACACTTACATTTAAATCCCCTGAAATATTAGCCCTTTCGGTGCCGCTACTTATGGAAGACACCTTTAATTCTACCTGCACCTCATTTGCAAGAGGCGGAAGAATTTTTTCCTCTATCAGCTCTGCTTTGTTGGGAGCAGTAAAAACAATATTCTTTGAAGTCATTTTATCACCTGCTTTATTTATATTTTTTACCCACATAAAGAGGTATAAAATGATTGTTAATATAATGAAATGGAAGATCGGTATCACGAATAATTCTTTCTTCACCGTTTTGAATTTCTTTTACAAATATAGGTCTTCTTTGAGTAACTGTCATACAAAAGGTGGTTCCAAAAACCGATGTATTAGAATTATCGTTTAAAATAAGAGGATAATCTTTATCAATATTAACTGCCGAAATAAAGCCTACAACCTCGGTACTGCCGCCATTATGAGTTTCAAAGGCAATTCCGTCCTCTTCAGATTTACAGCCGTGTACCCAAAGTGTTCCGCCGTTATTAACCGTTTCGTGGAGTGAGCGTTCGGGGTTAAGATGCCTTGCATATACCTTTTGACCGTTAAATTCAAAGGATGGTACTTCGCGCGAATATGGGAATTTATCCTCAAAAGGCAGTGGCTCGGTACGAACACCTGCACCGGGCACTCCGCCTAGGGTATTACCAACATTTTCAATAAATACCTTACCACCAGAAACAGAATTAAAATAAAGCGAGAGCGCCTGTGTTTGCAAGTCACTTAAAATAAGGGTGCGTTTTGAAGCGTGTTCAATAAAGGTAGAATATCCATAGAAAAGCTCAAAAGCCAAAATATCCTCAATAACAAGGGGTGTATCGCTTTCCCCCACTACCTTAAATACACCTGTTTTACTCATTCCTGCAATATTTTTACCCGAAGCCAAATCGCAGAACATAAAATTAACACGATTAACCGTTGCGGGTATTTCAATAACATCGTCTATAAGGTATTTTCCCGAGTCAAAATAAACAGTGGATGCGCCTGAGTTCATAGCCGCGCGTATTGCCTCGGTATCATCGGTAACGCCGTCACCCTTAGCACCAAAAGAATTTACCGAAACCCATTTTTCAGGTGCTTCCCATTCGGTTTCGGGTGTTTCCTCTATAGGAAGATTTAAAGATTTTTTATCATTATCAAACAGGGTAACAGGACCACCTGCGCAATATTCATCCAAGTAATTTCCCTTTATGGGATTGGCGTAACAACCTCCATCCTTTAAAAGGTCGTAGCCTTCACATTTAATATTTCGAAGATATAGTTGTCCCCATTTTTGACGGATTGCCGCCTCGGCGGGATGTCCGCCTAAAAGAACAGCATCAACAAGGGATACGAAAGATGCCGTACCTTCAAGATAAAGGGCAATAACCTCATTTTCACTATGCATATCACGAATAGCTACAACGGTATCCATTGTATAAAATCCTGCACGTTTTTGATTTTTAAGGGTGAGATGCTCAAAACAAATGTTAAGCAACATTGATGTTACCTTAACACCGTAATTAAAGCCTATAACCTCTAAATTTTTAACGTAGCCTGCAGATACATATTTTTGGGTTACCGCAAAGCCCGTATTACCTCTGAATTCGGAATCTTCTGAGATTATTTTCACATTTCTTACAGCGCCTGTATTATTTGCAAAATATCTTATACCTGTAGCGCCGGGATTACCCTTGCCTACGCTTACGGTAATATCCTCAATCATATTGCTTTGCGCAATATTTGAGGTACCCGCTTGATCGAAACTTATAACTGCACGATCCTGTCCGTGCTCAAAGCCTTTGCAGTTATCCTTAAGACGAATTACAACTCCATCGCGACTTTCTCCCTTTATTCTAAGCTGAGTATTCATTTCCATATAAGGTCTATCAAAAAGAATATTTCTGAATTCTTCAATAGAATAGGAAATTGTGTTACTCACAAGGTAGGTTCCGTTTGGAAAATAAATTATTTTTTTAAGTGGTAATTCCTCTGCAAAAACAACATTATGCTTACCAGCGACCTTGCGGATTTCAAAGGTGACAAGGGCATTTGGATCTTCCATTTTCTCCAGCCTTGCTTTGCTTTCCAAAAGATTTTTCTTATACTCGCCGCAAATATCATCAAAAACCCTGCAAAGAGCTTGGGTACAATCGGTTTTACCCGTATTATCTGCATTATATGGTGGCTTTGTTACATCAACAACCGCATTACATTCAGGATACTTATAATTCATAATTCATTCTCCTTACAAAAGACCTTTTTTAATTAAAAACTCATCCATTCTATTACTGTATTCCATACTTGCAAAAATATTTTGCGGTAAATTTGCAAGCTCCCTTTTAAGACCGTCATACAGCGGCATAAGCTCGCTTTGCTTCATACCAGCCGCATTAAGAATTTTTGTATTATCTATCATACGGTCATAAACACGGTCATAAATCACCTTCCAGCGGTAGTTATCGTAAGGCTCATCAGATTTAATTGAAAGAAATTCATCGGTGTTTACCTCAACATATTTAAGACCTATTAATTCCTTATAATATTCTGCAATTTCAGTCCAAGTATGATGCTCAGCAGTAGCGGTGGTGTAAGCCTCACCCATTGCAGATTTATTAAGCACTAAGCGAGAAATCATTTTAGCCACATCACCGCCCCAGGTCATAGTGGTTCTCGCCTTCATAGCGTCTTTTGATACCACAACGGGTTTACCTAGCCTTGATCTATTTATGATGGTATTACCCTCTAAGCAGGTAAGCTGAATACGCTGATTTGAATATGTAATTGTAGGACGAACTATAGTCCAATTGGTTTTACCTGACGCAATAAGCTTGTCCTCTCCCCTTGCCTTATGCAATGAATAATCATCTGAGGCTAGATAGTGGGTATCGGTTGAAACATCCAAAAGGCGAGGTGTGTTTTCTGTTATAAAGCCTTTAGCATCGGCATAAACACGATATGACGAAAGATAGATATATTGGTCGGTATTGTTTAAAAATAAATCACACTTGTTTTTAAATTCCTCGGTGCCGTAAATCATAAAATCCACAATGGCGTTATACTCATTTTTAAGCAAAATTTTAAGATTGTTTTCATCCTTAATATCACATTTAAAATATCTTAAATTGGGATTTGTGGACTCTTTATGCTCTAAGGACACAACATCTACTTTAAAGCCTAAATTTATAAGCTGGGGTACCAAATGAGCACCCATAACTCCCGTTCCGCCCATTACTAAAACCTTTTGCATTTTTATTCTTCTCCTCTACAAGAATCTATTATTAAATCGTGAAGCTTTGCTTCATATTCGTATGTATAGGGATTTTTGGTCTCTCCACTTACACATTTATTGAATTCTAATAACATTTTTACATATCTGCCTTCAGGCTCAAAATCCAAGGAAATACTGCTATCTTCCCATTTTTCGTCAATACCAAGCGTTTGTCTTGCACAGGATTTTTTAATAAGCCTACCCTCACCTACCGTAACTTCTAAGGGCTTGATTTCTATGGTTCCCTTACTGCCTGTAATTACAAGCTGCCGACGGTTGAAGCCGTTGCACTCGGTAGAATTTGTTTTTACAAAAGATACACCGTTGCTATAACGATAAGCACAAAATCCGTAATCCAAACTATCAATATCACCAATTTTTGTCGCAGAATTAAGGGGTATTACCTCATTTGGAAAGCCTTGAATCGACACCATTAAATCTATAAGATGACATCCTAAAAAGAACATCATTCCCCCTTTAAAGTTACCCAACCACCTTCGTTTTTCGGGGTCTGAATAGGAACAGTTCATTTGCGCTTCAACACTTATAATATCACCCAACAATCCTTCCTTTACCGCCTGTTTAGCATACAAAACAGCGGGATTATAACGGTACATATAAGCTAAAAACAAAACAAGATTTTTGGATTTTGCAAGCTCACAAATCTCTCTGAAAGACTGCTTATCCTCACTACCCGGCTTATCCATATAAACATTAAAACCCGCCTCAAGAACCTTTTTTGCGGTTGGGACTAAAAGCTTTTCCTCTGTTTCTATTAAAAAGGCATCAGGGTTTAAATTTATGGCATCTTCAAAAGAAATAAATTGCACATTGGCATAATCGGGATTTTTCTTGGCATTTTGCAAAAACAAGGTATTCTCCTCAACTACGCCTAATAGTTCAAATTCCTTTTTTAACTCCTTAAGCGTAAGAATAGCATCGGCGGCGTGGTCGTGCTTTGTGCCTATTTGAACTACACGGATTTTTTTCATAAAATCACCTCATCATTACCATAAAAGCATCATTTTGCAGTTTAATTATATTACTAATACAAAAACAAAAAAAGCGGCGATTTTTCAAAAAATATAGGCAATATTTTGAGGTTGAAGTCTTTGGTAATATTTGCTGCGACGCAAGTATTAACGGCGATGTTGTAAGTCACGACGAAATTGAATGTAATCAAATCAATGGTGATATTATTTATAAATGAGTTATAGGAAAAACCATATTCCTCCCCTTTTGGAATATGGTTTTTTTGTTTTGCATATTTTTTAAGGTAATGACTGTTGCAAAAGCTATTGATTTTTGGTATATTTATTAAGGAGAGATTTTGTTGTTGGTTAAAAATAAAATAAAGCTTAAAATAACTGTATACTCCCTTGTGATTTTAATAATCGGCTCTGTTGGTGTGCTTTTTGTAAAGGAGCCCTCTCTGCTTTTCACCGATGCCGCAAATACTTCGCCTAAAACCGTTATTATAGACGCCGGTCACGGCGGGTTAACTAATACTATAAAGGTTTAACAATAGGGGATGTCTATTGCGGTTGCGCTCGTCTATTTTGTCCGTCGGTTTTACCTTCATTTTTGGCAGGCGTTAGCCTTGCCAAAAGCCTCAGGCTTCACCGAACGAACAAACTAAACGGCAACAACAAAAAGCGCAACACCCACCCCTATTGATAAACCTATAGGTCCGAAACCTGCCGTGAAAATTCAATATAAAACATCCCGAAAACCCGCTGTTTAAGCGGGTTTTCGCCATTTTACGACAATTTGAAGATAAAAGGCAATATTAACCTACAATTTCGATTAGTTTTATGAAATGCGGGTTAAATTTAAATTTTTGTTGACAAAATTTCAAACCAATGATATACTGATACAAACTGATACTAATAAATATTGGAGGGTATTATGGATATAAAGTTATTTACAAAAATGCTGAAGGACAAACATTTTACTGAGTATCAAAAAATGCAGTATAAATATAGCGAGGATTTTAGCGCCTTTTTGCAGACTTTGGAAGAATTGTATTATAAAACTTTACCGCTTTTAGATTTTGACGGCAATAATGTTGTTTTTATCGAAAATCATGCGGCTGTGAGTCAAAGCGCCATCAAGCTTTTATTACAGTCGCAGGATGGTAATTACGGTATAAAGGCTGCCGAGGATGAAATTGTTGCGACCTCGGCCATTGAGAGCATAGATTTCAGCCGTGACAGTGTGCGCAATATCTTAAAAGGTATGGCGCCAAAGGACGAGCAGGAAAATAGAATTTTAGGTATAAAGCATGGTCTTGAATTTATTGCAGATAGGGCAAACAAAATTACCGAAGAAAATCTATATAAGCTTTATATGATGACGGTAGGCGATTTCCTAACCGATGATGACAAATTGTTAAAGGATAATTTTTATAGGCACGATACTGTTTATGTTGTAAGCGACCGTGTTGAACATTCGGGACTCGACCATAAAAAAGTTCCCGAATTTATGAAATCCCTTATCGCTTTTGTTAATGCAAAAGATGATATTAATGATTTAATCAAGGCAGCAATTATTCATTTTTATATTGCTTTTGTTCATCCGTATTTTGACGGTAACGGCAGAATGGCGCGTCTTGTCCACTTATGGTTTTTAATTCAAAAGGGTTATAGGTATGTGCTGTTCATTCCATTCTCAAGTCAAATTGAAAAAAGCCGCAAAGCGTACTATGATGCTTATACCGCCATTGAAGAAAATAGGAAACTCAGCGGCAAGATTGATGTTACTCCGTTTATTCTGTATTTTATAAATAATGTTTATAATAAGATGAATGAAGGAACAGCTACAGTTGAAACCTTAACCGCTTATGATGATGCCGTTAAAGAAGGCAAGATAACCGAAAAGGAAGCAAAGCTTTGGAAGTTTGCGCTTTCCTTCTATGGCACGGCGGAATTTTCTACAAAACAACTTGAAAAGGATTTTGGCGATGCCGCTTATGCAACCATCAGAGGTTTTGTTTTAAAATTTGAAAATTTAGGGTTGTTATCATCTGTTAAATACGGACCTAGAGTTAAATATAAAGTAGCGAAATAATGCTTTTGGGATGAATTTTTAGCTAGTATTGTTTAATGCTCTAAATATTATTAGGAAAGGAGAAAAAGTTTATGAAGGATTTTGAGATTTTAAGCCGTGATACAGTTGTTGCTGTTTGGAAAGATAATGAGCTTAAAGTGCTCAATAATGATTTGTTGCCTTTATATTTAAAGCGTGTAAGTGATGCTAAAACTGGTGAACTGCTAGGACTCGCGCCTAACTTTGATAACAATATGGCGCTTATTGCCCGCGGTTATCCCACAATAAAATCCACAAACGACCTATTAATCACACTCTTTAATGAACTGATACAAAAATATCCTGAATATAAGGAATACCTGCCAAATGTCACAGAGCAAACGATTAAAAAAGTTATCAGCAAACTCAATATGAAAATAAAATCTCAAACTATTGTTGATTTGGTTATTAACCGATATAACGCCATAGTTTGACAAATAAACCAATTTATGCTAAAATAAATAAAAATAGAAATAGGAGGTGGACAAAATGGTAAACTTGTATCTGATAAAATCAAAGGCCCTTTTGTCCGCCGTTTAAGCCGCATTTCAGTGGATGTTTCAGCCGCTTCTGATTTTATCAGGGGCGGCATTTTATTTTACATTGAAAGAGGTAATATTATGAAAAGACTTACATTTGTTAAAATATGTGATAATTCAAGCGAAAACTGCGAGATTTTCAAAAGTTTAATGCTATTATACGCAAAGGAACTTGATAAACACCAAAACAGACAAACTACCAAAGAATTTTTGCTTAAATGGATAGATGGTATTATTAAAATTCAAGGCGATGCCGACCGCCATTTGGAACTTTGTTATGATGATAAAACCCTTATAGGTTTTTTATACGGAAAAATCGATCATCCCGAACATAAAGGGTTTATTAAACCGGGGTATGGATATATTATGGAATTTTATGTTTTACACCAACACCGCCGAAAAGGATATGGAAAAGAAATGTTTTTACACTTGGAAAAGCTATTTGAATCAGACGGAGCACAAAGAATGTATCTTACCGCGGATCCTGTTACCGGTAAACCCTTTTGGGAACAATTAGGATTTATCGCCACAGGAGAAATTTCACACGAAAATAAACTGCAAATTTACGAAAAGCAACTTTCAACCTATGGTTGAAGTGTGATAAACCATTTTGTTATGTACATTTGAACTTTTTTGCTTTATACTATAATCAGAAAGCGCTTTCGAGTAAATATTTGGAGTGAATACTATGTTAAAGATTGGCGAAAAAATAAAGGAACTGCGTAAAGCACAGGATGTAACCCAAGAAAAGTTAGCAGATTACCTTAACATCTCATTTCAAGCAATAAGCAAATGGGAGAATGGTTTAGCTTTGCCGGACATTACATTGTTGCCTAAACTGGCGAATTTCTTTGGTGTTAGTGCAGATGAATTACTTGATTTAAAGAAAAGCGAAAATGAAGCTGAATTAAGAAGATACGAAAAAGAATATCAGGAGCTAAATCGAAAAGGCAAGGTTTTAGAAAAAATTGAACTGTCTCGCAAAGTTCTTGATTTATACCCAAGAAACTATCAATGGATGTTAAATCTTGCTTATGGTTTAGTGTGTTATAACTCTACAACCGAACAGATTAAATATAGCCAAGAACATAAATTCAAAGAAGAAGCAATCGGTCTATGCGAAAGAGTATTAGAAGATTGCACTGTTGATAGTATAAGACATAGTGCAATACAAATACTTTGCTACAATTATCCTGATGTAGGCAAAAAAGAAGCGGCTATTAAACTTGCTGAAGATATGCCGAATATGCTAATTTGTAAGGAAATGCTATTGAGTCATATTTATTCCGGAACAGAACGCTTAAAACAGGAACAAAATAATCTGAGATTTATGCTCCATTTTTGTTCGAGTATACTTTATTTAATGGCTTGTGATAAGGAACTACAGCAAGGATTAAGCGTTGAGCAACGTATTAAAATACTTGATACTGCAATTAGTCTTAATAAAACTATGCTTGCAGGTGATGAAAATGAAAATTTATACAACAGCCAACTATCATTATATTATTTAATGATGGCAAAACTTTACTCACAAAAAATGAAAGCGATATGGTTATTAAAAATTTGTTGTTGTCGGAAGAATGCGCAATAAACTATGACGCTACTGCCAATTTAGGTGAACAAAAATATAATTCTATATTTTTTAGTCAACTTACCTGGAACCCCCAAAATATAGGTACTAACTGTGATAAAACTCTCAAAGAGCAGTTATTACATAATCTTGATAATACTTGCTTTGCAGATTTATCAGAAAACGAAGAATTTAAAAATCTTAAAAGCAGACTAAAAAATTAATCGCAATCCAACTCCAAGTTGGGAAAATCCAATAACTGCGTTATTGATTTATTGCTTTTCATCCTTTAAAATATAATTGTAGCTACAAAAAATTTTAAGGAAGTGTACCTATGGATAATTTGAAGTTGAATGATACTATTTGTTTTTATAGAAAAAAGCAAGGTCTAACCCAAGCGGAACTTGCTGAAAAATTAGGTGTTAGTAACCAGTCGGTATCTAAATGGGAGTCGGCACAGTGTTGTCCGGATATTAGCTTAATACCAAAGCTTGCCGATATATTTGAAATAAGTATAGACGAATTATTTGGGAATGAACCCATACCATATGTAGCTAGAAAGGTAACAGATGATGCAATTTTTTCTGAGGCTGCAAAAATCGTAACAGAAAGCGGTAAAGTTTCTGCATCATTATTGCAAAGAAAATTGAATATTGGCTATGAAGAAGCAGTGCATTTAATAGATTTGATAAAAGATGAAATGACAGATAAAGAAGATTTTTCTTCACAATTT
>SVPL01000004.1 GCA_015065925.1 Oscillospiraceae bacterium | reverse complement strand
CTACAATTTTGTTGTGCGAACCCTCTAAATGCCCCCAATTCCAAAGTTTTTCTTTAAGTTTTGCCATTGGTTTCACCAGCTTTTAAAATATTTTAGGATCATATTTGGTGGAGGTTCTGCCGTGATTGTAAAGCTTGCGGTTATCAAGACCGAATATTCTACCTGTAGTTTCACCCTTTTTAACGGCGTCGGTAGCCTCGCAGATTTCAAACACTGTGGCATCCATTAAGTCAAGCTGACTAAGTAGCTCTGCCTCTAAAAACTGAGGAAGCACAGCCGCGCCAAATTCGGGATTGCCGTGGTGGGATATAAGCATATGTGAAAGCAGCATAGGAACTTCTGATGTAATACCAAGCTTTTCGGCGGTTTTCTCCACTGTAACGGCACCACCAACCAAATGTCCAACAAGATTACCCTTGGTGCTGTAGCCCGAAACAAGTCCCGAAGAATTTAAATCAAATTCCTCAATTTTGCCGATATCGTGTAAAATCGCCCCCGCCAAAAGCAGTTCCTTATCAGCAAAGGGGTAAACCCTGCAAACCGCCTCGGCTAAACGCACTATGGAAAGGGTGTGGCAAAGAAGTCCGCCCCTTACCGCGTGGTGCATTTTAAAGGCGGCAGGCCAATAGAGCATCTGCTCCTTTTTATCGGTTAAAATAGCGGTTACAATAGCCTTTAACTCGGCATCGGTAAAGGAGCTTGCAATTTTATAAAGCTCATTCCACATATCCTCCTCCGAAAAGCCTGTTGAGGGGATAAAATCATTAATATTAACTCCGTCCTCAGGCAAAACAAGGCGTATGCGTTCAATTCTGAACTGATTTACTCCCTTGTACTCTGAAACTGTACCGCGAAGCTTAACAAGATTTCCCGATTCATAGGTGCCGTGAATAGCCTCGGAATAATCCCAAAGCTTGGCATTCATTTCCCCTGTTTTGTTGGAAATAGTGGCATCTAAGTAAAATCCACCCTTGGCAGAGGTCTTTTTCTCTACCGTTTTAAGTAAGACATAGCAGTCAACACTGCCGTTTGGTGAAATGCTGTCAAAATTCAAAAAAATCGCTCCTTTAAATTACTTTTAAAAATTCATTAATATCTTTTATATTTATTACAACCGTATGACCGTCCTTACCCATAACCTCATCGCTTAAATAGTCGGCATCTAAATTAAAGGAAATACAGTCTTCCATAAATTCAGCGGCTCTTTCAACACGCTTAAAGGATTTTTCAAACACCAAGGGGAAGATCAGACGCTTAAGGGTTGCCTCTTTGTTTACGGCAAGCTGAATTTTCTCCTTTATTTCGGCTAAAAGCTCATCATTATTGCGAAAAATAGCCTTGTTTCGGGAAATTTCTTCCTTTGTAACTACCGTAATGATATCAGGCACAGATGCTGCCGCTTGTTTGCAGGTAAGGTCACCGCCTGCAAAGAATACCGATGGCATAGAGTGTTCGGCTGCTATGCCGCAATCAATATCAATTTCGCCTATGTATTTTCCGTTTATTTTGTAATACTGATGTTCAAAACCGTTCATAGTGTGAGCAAGAACACCACCCAGAGTACCCTCCATAGTGTGATAACCGAAATAACAGATACAATCGTACTTGTCTTGGGCAAAGCTCATTCTGGGAAGAGTTGGGTCAACCTTTAAAAGTGTAACGCGGGAGTCAAGCATATCCTGACTCAGATTACCCCCACCTGCGTGATTATCCCATACATCAATTTTAGTAACACCTGCCGAAAAAAGAGCTTCTGCGGCGGCGTTAATTTCGGTGGCGGCTTCCCTTACCGCAACCTTATAATCGGGGGTATCGCCAAAACGTATATAAGGTGCACCAACAACAAAGTTTACACCCTCTAAATCAAGGGCAAACAAAATTCTTTTATGCATTTATTAAACCTCTTTTATTTTTTAACAAATACTCTTATTGTTGTTTGGAAATCTCGTTGATTTGTGAATTTAAGTCCGTAATTCATTAAAAATTCACCGCTAAATTCTCTGCCAATTCTAATCTTGTTGGCAAAGACGTTATGACCAATGTGCGCCTCAACCTCTTCATAAATAGCATCAGGGTCAAGTCCTGTAAGTTTAACAACCACAACAGCATTGTTTATGGTAGCAAGACGGTTTGCATAGTTTAAAATAACGGTGTTTTCATCTTCAGAGATAAACTCTAAAACGGCTTCGTTACCCTCAAATGGAGAGCGGAGTCTGTAAAGGTCGCCCTTGTGGAAAACCTCGCCGTATTTTTTGTAGAATTTAACCTGCTCTTTAGCCTGTTCAATTTCCTCATCGCTCATTTTGGACATATCAAGCTCATATCCAAACTGACCCATAGCAGCCATATCGCCACGGGTTGCCATAGAACATTCGCGCCATACCTGATGGTTGGGAATAGCCGAAACGTGGCTACCCATAGAACTGAAGGGGTAACAGATGCTTGTGCCGTACTGAATTAACATTCTTTCCCCTGCATCGGAGCAGTCGCTGGTCCAAATTTGGGGCATATAGTACAAAATACCGCCGTCAAAACGACCGCCTCCGCCCGAACAACCCTCCCAAAGGATGTTGGGGAAGCTGCTGACAAGGGTTTCCATAACTCGGTAAAGACCAAGCATATAGCGGTGGCAAAGCTCACCCTGATGCTCGGCATCAAGATAGAAGGAGCCAAACTCACTAAAGCTTTTGTTCATATCCCACTTAACATACTCAATGTTGGCATTTGAAAGAATATCGGTTAAAACTGTGATAATATAATCACAAACATCCTCTCTTGATAAATCCAAAACAAGCTGATTTCTGCCAAGGGAGTGGGCTCTGCCGGGTACACCCATCGCCCAATCGGGATGGGCTCTGAAAAGGTCGCTGTCGGGAGAAACCATTTCAGGCTCAAACCAAAGTCCAAATTTCATACCAAGAGCATTGATTTTATCTGCAAGACCGTCAAGACCGTTTGGTAATTTTTCTTCATTTACAAACCAGTCACCAAGAGAGGACTTGTCATTGTTGCGTTTACCAAACCAACCGTCGTCAAGCACCAAAAGGTCTAAGCCAACCTCGGCGCCCTTTTTGGCAATATCCAAAAGCTTTTCCTCGGTAAAGTTAAAATATGTACCCTCCCAGTTGTTTATAAGAGCATAGCGCTCAGTGTCGCGGAATTTACCACGGCAAAGACGGGTGCGGTAAAGCTTATGATATATTCGGGACATACCCGAAATACCCTCATCAGAGTAAACAAGCACCGCCTCAGGCGACTGAAATTCCTCCCCGCTTTTGAGCTTCCAATTAAAGGTAAAGGGGTTAATACCAATGTAAGCGCGGGTGGTATCGTAAACATCACACTCCACACCTGCTGTAAAGTTTCCGCTGTAAATAAGGTTAAAGCCGTAAACCTCGCCCGAAAGCTCGGTTGCATTTTTATGCACCATAGCAAAGAATGGATTGTGCTGTGCACTGGAAATACCCCTTGCAGAGCTGATTTCCTGATTGCCCTTGAAGATAGGTTGACGGCGAACAAAACGCTCTCTTGCCCAGCCACCATCTAAATGAAGCATATCAAAATCCCTTGCGGCAGATTGCATATCTATTGTAGCGCTCATAATGCGATTAATTTCCAGAGTATTTTCGCCCTCATTTTTAACACGCATAGAACGGGCAATGGCATCAATTTCATTAAAGGCGGTATAAATAAGAGTTACGCTAACCTTGGAAAGCTCATCAAAAAGCTCTAATTCAAGGGTATCTGCCTCACTGTCATTTTCAACATAGGTTGCAGGGAGTCCTTTAAGCTTAGGCTTGCCTGCGTATATTTTGTGGCTTCTATATCTGAAACGGGAGATAACGCTTCCGTCGGCATATTTAAGGTGAAGGGTTGGAAGACGTAAATCGGCATTACCAAAGGTGGAAAAATCAAGGGAATGAACCTCGCCCATACCGGCGCCTTCCATTCCTGCCTCAACCGAGGTATGAGATTTTGCCAAAGCGGCAAGGTCACAAAGCTCGTAATCAAAATCCTTTAGCTTTTTGCCGTAATAAAGGTTAAGCAAAAGAGTGTTACGAAGGGTGCCGATTATATAAGATGTGTTTTTTGTATCAATTTTGAAAATTTGTTTTTCTGCGTTATAGGTAATCATAAAAAATCCTCCTAAAAATGCTTTATCACCTTTGGGGTATAAATATATATTCATTATACCTTTTGCGGTATATTATTGCAACAAAAAATATTACTTTTATTCATATTTTTTAAAAACAAGGAAATGTAAAAAAACACCCGATAAATTAAACTGAAAATTTTAAAATTGAAAATTGAAAATTAATTAACCGATAAATTGGGGGTTATTGCACAAATTGGCGAATTACACCGTAGGGAACGACCTATGTGTGTTCCGTATAATTACCACATTTTTTAGGAACGGCACGCTGGCCGTTCCCTACATCTGTTTAATACAATTTCATCTTCAAACCCCAATTTATCGCTAACTATATGGACGCGGGGTAAAGTTATGCCAGACACACAAATTATGTCGTCATTGGATGAAACGCCACGCGTTTCAAACCCCAATTTATCGGTTTAGTTATCTAGCGTCTAATATCTAACATCTAAAATAGGGAAGAAATGAAAAATTCCACTTCTTCCCCATTTATTTCTTACTAATTTTATAAGATTTTAGAAAACCTGTATTTTTTACATCCCCTTAAAAAACAATCATTTTACAAATACGGAATTTCCTCTGCTATCAATACCTACAATAAGAGGAAAATCTTCAAATTCAAGACGCTTTATGCTTTCGCAACCGAGCTCGGGAAAGGCTACTATTTCACACTCTACAATGCTTTTTGCCGCCAATGCACCTGCGCCACCAATAGCGCAAAGGTAAACGGCTCCGTTTGTTACCATTGACTCTACAACATCAAAGCTTCTGTTTCCCTTGCCTATCATACAGCAAAGCCCCTCATTAAGCAGGGCGGGAGTAAAAACATCCATTCTTGATGAGGTTGTAGGGCCACAGCTTCCAATAGGTCTGCCTAGAGGCGCCTCGGTAGGTCCCGCATAATAAATAGTGGCATCTTTTATTTTGAAGGGGAGCGACTCGCCTTTTTTTATAAGCTCCAAAAGCTTTGCGTGGGCGGCGTCGCGGGCGGTGTAAACGGTTCCCGAAAGCAAAACGGTATCCCCCGCCGAAAGCTCATTGATATTATTTTTTAGTTGCTTTGTATTAATTTTGTGTGTCTTCATTTTTTAGCACCATTGGTATTTCAGGTAGATTTTTACCCTCTAATTGCTCTGCAAGACGGTTTTTAGGACCCTCAAGAGAAAGTGTCATTGAATTTATATCTTCTGCAAGCTGTTCGGCAGAGTTTTTTATGCTTTCTTTAATAGTTTTGAGTTGTTCCTCAGCCTTTGAAGCGGCTTCAAGACGCAAAGCAGATATTTGGTTAATTTCTCTTGCGCAGGCTTCGGCTTCGCTTATAATTTCCTGAGCATTTTGCATTGCCACCATATACATAGTGCCTATGCTTTCGCTCATTTGCTCAATTTCCTGCTCTTTACCCTTAAGGTAGGCAAATTCATTCTTCACGCTATTAAGCTCAGCCTGAGTGGAATTATACTTTTCCTTTAAGTCGGAATTTTCTTTTTCCAAATTCTCAAGCTTTCTTGCAAAGTCCTGCTCCTTAATGGCAAACTCCTGCTGAAGCTTCATTAGGTACATATTCACATCAGCTTTATTGAAGCCAAACATCGACGAGCGAAATCCTATTTTTGCCAAACCAATCACATCCGTTTATTTTGTATAAATACATTTATTATTATACTAATACCGCCAAAATTTGTCAACACCCGACATATATAGCTTTGACCGCTTATAAATCAAAATAAAACTCCTTTAAATCATCAAGTCTTAAAACCATAGGAGTAATTCCGCTACCTGCACCAACATCAATGCAAATCCAAGTTTCGGTGCGCACCGCTCTGCCCTTGCAAGAGGGATCAAGCAAAAGGGTTGGAGTATGACCGAATACGGTGGTTTTATCTTCAAAATAGTCGGTATAGCAGGTTGGTCTGTGCCACAAAAGGTCTGTGGCAGAATATTCCTCAAGGGGTTTTTCTTTGTGAAAATTACCAAGTCCGCTATGGGTAAGTACAAATTTTCTGCCGTTCACCGTAAGTTCTTTATAAAGTGGCGCATTTTTTAAATACTCAAAAATATATTTAAGCTCGCTGCTACGGGTGCCGTTAAGCGCATCAATGGTAACTAAGCCGCCGTTTGATGTCCAAACGGCATAGTCGTTGCGCCTTTTGCCATAAAGTGGAATATTTGCTAAATCATAGCCATCCTCGAATAAAAATTCGCAATTCAGCATCATTAACTCGTGATTTCCAAGCAAAAGCTGTGTGTTTTTATTTTGCATAAGCCATTTAAGTATTTTAACTCCGTCTGCTCCGCGGTCAACTACATCGCCAAGCACATACAAAAAATCTTCATTTGAAAAATTTATATTTTCTAAAATTTTCAAAAATTTTTGGGTAGGATATCCGTGCAAATCAGACATTACATAAATCATTCTTTTCGCTCCTTTAGTATTTAATTATACAATATTCCCTTTGCTTTTGCAATTGAAATTTACGACAAATATATTTGATTGAATTTTTGAAGCCATTAATATATAATGGTCTTAATGGTCTTGTAATTTTTGTATGAAAATATATTTAAATTTTAAAAATTTTTTAAAATCTATGGAACCAAATATTGCCTTTCGGGGTGTTATTAGTGAAAGGCTTATTTTCAAAGGTTTAACGCCTTTCAAAAAGGAGGGAAAATAATGTTTATATTTTTTACATCCGTTTTGGCGGAAGAAACGGCAAATGACTCCATTTATAAAGCCGATGCCGCGGCAGCCTTTAACAAATATTGTGATACCGTTTTCCGACTCGCCTTTTTAAGAACGGGCAATACTGCCGATGCCGACGATATTATGTCGGATGTCTTTTTAAGACTAATTAAAAATCTTCACAAAATAAAGGGCGAGGCGCATTTAAAGGCGTGGCTTATTCGTGCAACAATTAACCGCAGTAATTCCTTTTTTAAACAGCGAAAACGCATAAATCAGGTACGAATTACCGAAGTGGATGCCGTTTATGAAATGGAGGATAATTCGGTTTTATCTGCGGTGTTAAATTTGCCATTACACCAAAAAACGGTAATATATATGCATTATTTTGAAGGCTATTCGGTAGAGGATATAGCCACCCTTTGCGGCGTTGCAACGGGTACCGTAAAATCCCGACTTGCAAGAGGTCGCGAAGCCCTTAAATCCACCCTGAAAGGAGAGATTTTTTAATGTTTAAGGACAATTTTAATAATGAAATGCAAAAAATAAAGGTTACAGACAAACGCAAAGCAGAGTTTTTGGAAACTCTTGAAAATGAGCAGAAAAAAGCAAAACCAATAAAGTTTAAACCTTCTGCCAAAAAGCGTTGGATAACCGCTATTGCCGCATCCCTTACCATTGTAATTGTTGCCGTTTCGATGTTTAACTTACCGATTTTTAGTGTTGATGATCATACCGAAACCGGCTCACCGGGTGTTGAAATCGGTTCAACTGAGGTTGAAAATGATATTGAATTTCCAACCTTCGAGCATACAAAAGGCATACCTGCCAACGCTTCATATAGCCAAATTTTCAAGCTTTTTTCGGCAATATATAAAAGTGAGCAAAAAAAATACAGCCAATATGCAACCGGCACCGATGACAGATATGTTTTAGAAGATGCCGAGGAATATGTTATAGATGAAGGTGCCGTTGAGGAGTCTTATGATTACGAGGATACGGGTTCGGTGGAGGATACAGGTTCGATGAAGGGTGAAAACGCCACTGCAACTCCCGACAGTTCAAGCGAAGATTACAGCACAACCAACACTCAGGTTGAAGATGTAGACGAGGCAGATGTAGTTAAAACCGACGGCAAATATATCTATACCCTTAATGTCAAAGACGCTAAAATCAATATCACTAAGGCAGAAAAAGGAAAGCTGACTGAAATAAGCACCATAAATCTCAGTGATAATTCCCAAGGGCGTGAAAAATATTTTTACAATTCGGATATGTACCTTGCGAATGACAGATTGGTTGTTATTCATCAGTATTATTCCGGTAAAGACTATACTAATATAAAAATATATGATATTTCTAACCCTGAAAAACCTCTGATTGTGCGCGAGGTTGCCCAAAGCGGAAGTTATCTGTCTTCACGTGTTATAGATGGTAAAATTTACCTTTTTACAAATGAATATATTTATAAAAATCCCATCGAGAGCGACAAATGCAGTTATGTGCCCTGTACCTCTATTGACGGGGACGCACCGACTCCTGTTGAGGAAAATAACATCTACATCTTTGACGGTGAGGTAAACCGCAGTTATTTAACGGCAGTTTCGGTTGACATTGCAGACGGCAGGATAGTAGACTCCAAAACCGCCCTTGGCGGTGGCTCACAGCTTTATGCCAACACAAAATCCATTTATGTTACAGCGGAAGAAAGTAGTTATTCCTACGCTAGGGCGGCAGGAACACCCGAGCTTGCAACCAAATATGAAAACGCATCAAGAATTATGCGTTTTGCCATAAATAGCGGTAAAATAACGGCGGTTGCCGAGGGTGTTGTTAAAGGCACTCCCCTTAATCAGTTTTCAATGGATGAACACAACAATCATTTTAGAATTGTCACCACAAAGTATGACACATATACAACTACAAATGCCGTTTATATTTTGGATGATGAGTTAAATCAGGTTGGCGCAATTGAGGATATAGCAAAGGATGAGCGTGTTTATTCGGTGCGCTTTATGGGTGATACCGGCTACTTTGTAACCTTCAGGGAAACCGATCCACTTTTTGCCGTAGACCTTAAAGACCCCAAAAATCCTAAAATTCTTTCTGCTTTAAAAATCCCCGGTTTTTCTAACTATCTGCATCCGTGGAGTAACGGACTTTTGCTTGGTATCGGCTCGGATGCCGATGAAAAAACAGGCAGAACAGGCAATGTTAAGCTTTCTATGTTTGATATAAGCAATCCCGAAAATGTTACCGAAAACAATAAATTTATTGCGGCGGGTGCCGATAGTATGGTGGGTATAAATCACAAATCAATTTTAATTTCTACCTCTAAAAATATTATTGGTTTTACCATAAGCAAGGTATATTCCGTTTTCAGTTATAATGAGCAAGATGGCTTTAAGCTTGAAGCCGACCTTAAAATCCCCGAATGTTATGATTTATATAATTACGGTGAATATACACGCGGACTTTATATAGGCGATTACCTTTATATATGCAATTATAACGGTATTATATCCTACAAGCTTTCGGATTTTTCCAAGGTAGACAGCATTATTTTTTAAATTAAGTATTTAAATAATACACCTCACTTGACTTGAAGTCTTGTGGGGTGTATAATTTAAATATTAGATATTAGGCATTAGACACCAGATGTCTAAACCCTTAAATTAAGCGTAAAAACGATAATTTTAACCGTTTGAAAGGAGAAATCCTTATTATGTATCATCACGTTTGGGCTGAGATAGATTTAAGTGCCCTTGAATACAATATAAACCAAATTTCAAAAATTGCACCCAAAAAAAAATTCATGGGGGTTGTTAAGGCTAACGCCTACGGTCACGGTGCGGCAGAGGTTGTAAAAACCCTCTCTCAAATGGGGATAAACCATTTTGCCGTTTCAAATCTTTTTGAGGCATTAGACCTTCGCTCGGTAACCAAAGCTCCCGAAATTTTGGTTCTTGGCTACTGCGATTTCAACGCTGTTTCAGAACTTTCCCAAAACAATATAACCGTTTGTATTTTTGATTTTGAATACGCAAAAACGCTAAATTCCGCTTGCGAAAGGGCAGGGGTAACCTTAAACTGTCACCTGAAAATCAACAGCGGTATGAACCGTCTTGGCTTTGGGGCAGATGATTTGGATTTATTAAAATCTCAAATCCAAAATGTTTTTGAACTTAAAAATCTTAAAATTACGGGTGCCTTTACCCACTTTGCCACCGCTGACCGCGACGGTGACGAGCTTGGCGATTTTACAGATAAGCAATATAATATCTTTTTATCGGCAAAAGAGGTTATAACTGCTGTGGCAGTTGAAAAAGGCGTTAAAAACCTTGTTTTTCACAGTTCAAACTCCGCCGCCACCTTGTTAGACAGCAAAATTCGTCCCTCCGATTTATATAGGCTTGGAATTATTATGTATGGACTTACCCCGTCGGTGGGGCTGGAGCTTCCCTTTACTCCCAAGGCGGTTATGAGTCTTAAGGCTACCGTTTCTCAGGTAAAATCCATAAAAAAAGGTGCCGCTGTAAGTTATGGCAGAACCTTTACTGCTAAGAGTGATATGCTCGTTGCCACCGTTACGGTAGGTTATGCCGATGGATATATGCGCGGGCTATCGGGCAAGGGATATATGCTTATAAATGGTAAAAAAGCACCCATCTTAGGTAGAGTTTGTATGGACCAAACGGTGGTAGATGTAACCAATATTCAAGGTGTAAAAACGGGAGACACCGTCACCTTGTTTGGTGAAGGCTTGCCCGTCACCGAGCTTGCAAAAGCTCTTGGTACTATTAATTACGAGCTTGTTTGCGCCGTTGCCCATCGTGTTGCGCGTATTTATTTAAAGGATGGCAAAGTAATAAACGAAAACAGATATATTTCTCTTTAAGGGGTGCTTTAGATGTTCACCAAACAAAACAGTCTTGGGATTTTTGGAATGGATGCTTATACGGTGCAGGTAGAGGTAGATAATTCCGAAGGTAATTTTGCCTTTAATATAGTAGGTCTGCCTGATGCCGCCGTAAGGGAATCGGGAGACCGCGTGCTTTCTGCCCTTCGCAACAGCGGATTTATGTACCCAAGCGGACACACCACCGTAAATCTTGCCCCCGCCGACCGAAAAAAGGAAGGTACCCTTTATGATGTACCTATTTTGATTGCTATTTTAGTATCTACAGGTCAGCTTGTGGGGGATTTCAGCGAGGTTGCCTTTTTGGGCGAATTGTCGCTTGACGGTACTCTGCGCCCCATAAACGGACTGCTTCCAATGGCAATTGAGGCTCGTCAGGCGGGAATAAAGCACCTTTTTGTGCCTGCCGAAAATGCCGCCGAGGGCGCCGTTGTAAAGGGAATTAACATCTATCCTGTGGAAAATATAACTGCTCTTGTTAAGGCGCTTAAAGGCGAACAGCCTATTTTTCCCGCAGTTCACACCCCTACCGATGACAATACGGTTGGTGGATTTATAGATTTTTCAGAGGTCAAGGGGCAAACTCTTGCCAAAAAAGCCCTTGAGGTTGCCGCCGCGGGTGGTCATAATGTGCTCCTTATTGGGCCTCCCGGCTCGGGTAAAAGTATGCTCGCAAAGCGTTTTCCCACCATTTTGCCCGAAATGACCGAGCAGGAATCCATTGAAACTACAAAAATTCACTCCATTGCAGGTGTTCTTGCCAAAAAATCCCCTCTTATTACAACCCGCCCCTTCCGTTCACCCCATCATACCGTATCCTCAGCCGCTATGTCGGGCGGTGGCGCTATGCCTAAGCCGGGTGAAATCTCTCTTGCCCACAACGGTGTGCTCTTTTTAGATGAGCTGCCTGAGTTTAAAAGGGATGTTATGGAGGCGCTTCGCGCTCCCGTAGAGGACGGAACTGTCACCGTTTCCCGCGTGGCAGGTACCTTAACATATCCTTGCTCCTTCACCCTTATAGGAGCTATGAACCCCTGCCCTTGCGGATTTTTCGGGCATCCAACCAAGCGTTGCACCTGCTCTCCAAATGCCGTTTCAAAATATCTTAGTAAAATTTCGGGCCCAATGCTGGATAGACTTGATATTCATGTTGAGGTTCCGCCCGTTAAGTATGACGAGCTTAAGGATGACTCTAATTCGGCTGAAAGCTCCGCCGAAATTAAAGCCCGTGTAGATAGAGCAAGGCAGATACAAAATGAGCGCTATAAAAACGAAAACATCACCTGTAACGCAAGGCTCACCCCCAAAATGCTTAAAAAATACTGTGTTTTAAGCGAGGATGCCGAAAATATTTTAGCCGCCGCCTTTAAGAATATGGGACTGTCGGGCAGAGCCTATGACCGTATTTTAAAGGTTTCCCGAACCTTAGCCGATTTGGACGGCAACGAAAAAATCGAAAGCCGACATATCGCCCAAGCCATTCAGTTCAGAAGTCTGGACAGAAAATATTGGTCTCAGGGTTAATAACGTTTACTATAAAAAAATAAAAACAAACGCTGGATGCGTTCGTTTTTTGCACTTGACAACCACACTATATGTGTGGTATACTTTAGATGAAATAAGGCAAACCCATTGATAAACGGTTAGCCTAAAAGTTTTTGGAAATAACCGCGACTTTTGGACGAAGGGCGGTTATTTTTTTATGCTTGTTATGTAGCCTGTAGCCACAATTAGGACTAAAATTATTAAATAATAATATTCCATAGCATCACCCCCTAACTTAATGTCAAGGGGTAAATACCCCTTGAAAATCAAAGGGCTAACCGCCTACCTTTATATAGGTTCACCTTATTTCAATCAACATTATAACATATATTTATATTATCCGCAATTATAAATTTTGAAATTTTGTGTTCCGTTAACAATTTATTCACAATTATGCTATATAATAATTTTGTATGGTGTAAATTACCATATAAACTTAATAAGACCTTTAAAAGGGAGTAGCTGGCAGTTTAAACTGGTATAATGGGCGTCAGTACGGTGCGTGCACCCGCCATTATATGAAATAGCAAGACTTTTAACAAAAATCAAAGAGGTATTACATATACTACTTTTGTGATTTTTGCTAAAGGTCTTTAATTTTTTGAAGGAGTGTTTTTTATGGAATGGTTAGGGCAATGGATTGAATCCTTGCAACAGTTCGAATTAATGGACTGGGTTTCTATGATTGCAATGTGGGCAATTGGTGGACTTTTAATTTTCCTTGCAATAAAGAAGGATATGGAGCCTACCTTGCTTTTGCCTATGGGCTTTGGTGCCATAATTGTTAATCTGCCCGGTGTTATGCATCAGGTTATGGAAAAAGTTGAAATTGGCGGAAAATTAGTAGAACAGGCAAAGCTTGATGCTTTTGGAAATCCAATATATGATGCAGGTCCCCTTTCTACCCTTTTTGGTGCGGGTATAGCAAACGAGTTATTCCCCCTGATTTTATTTATTGGTATAGGCGCAATGATTGACTTCGGTCCCTTGCTTTCTAATCCTAAGCTTATGATTTTCGGCGCAGCGGCACAGTTTGGTATATTCTTCACATACTGCGTATCTTCTATGTTCTTCCCTGAAATTGATGCGCTTTCAATCGGCGTTATCGGTGCGGCAGACGGCCCCACATCAATTGTTGTGGCACAGAAGCTTAATTCTCAGTATGTTGGTGCGATTATGGTTGCGGCGTATTCCTATATGGCGCTTGTTCCCATTATTCAGCCTCCCGTTATTAAGGCTCTTACCACCAAAAAGGAGCGCTTAATCCGTATGCCATATGAGCCTAAATCTGTTTCCAAGCTCACCAAAATTTTATTCCCCATTATTATAACTGCAGTTGTAGGCGTTGTAGCCCCCGAATCTGTTTATCTTGTAGGCTTCCTTATGTTCGGTAACCTTATAAGAGAGTGCGGTGTGCTTAATTCCCTTTCCGAAACTGCTCAGAAGGTACTTGCAAACCTTATCACAATCTTCCTTGGCATCACAATCGCCTCAAAAATGTATTACAAGGAGTTCCTTGTACCCGAAACCCTGCTTATTTTAGGTCTTGGACTTATTGCCTTTATCATTGATACCGCGGGCGGTGTGCTTTTTGCAAAATTCCTCAACCTCTTTACCAAAAACAAGGTCAATCCTATGATTGGTGCCGCAGGTATTTCGGCATTCCCTATGTCGGGTAGAGTTGTTCATAAGTTAGGACTTGAGGCTGATAATCAAAACTTCCTGCTTATGCATTCTATGGCTGTTAATGTATCAGGTCAGATTGCATCGGTTATTGCGGGCGGTATCATACTGAGTCTTGGTCTTCCCTTGTTAGGCTAATATAAGGAGGAAATATATATGAATTTCAAACCTGAAATGTTTATTGAAACTCTTCCAAATCTTGGAATAGGTATGCTTGTAATAATAGCCGTTATGGGCGTGATTATAGGAATTACAACATTGCTTAATAAATTTACAAGCGGCAAATAAAAAGGGGCTATAAAAATAAAAAGCTCCCGAAATATTAATTATTTTAACGCAGAAGAAGTTTTGTTTTTACTTCTTCTGCGTTTTTTGAGGTTCAATTTTAAATTTATTTTAAGCCAAAAATCGCTTTTCAAGATTGACAAAACTATGCTTAAAATATATAATAATTTCATAAGCTTATTGTCTTAGGAGATGTTTATAATGAAAAAGTTTTTGTTACCCGAAAATGGCAATTTTTACAAGGCTAATTTACACTGTCATACCAATCTCTCGGACGGATACCTCTCCCCCGAGCAGGTTAAGGAGCATTATAAATCCAAGGGATATTCGGTTGTTGCCTACACCGACCACGATATTTTAATCCCACACGATGACTTAAATGATGAGGATTTTTTAGCGCTTCACGGCTTTGAAATGGAGATTAACGAGCCCAAGGACGCTCCCTTTAACTTCATTAAAACCTGTCATATTTGTTTTATTGGTTTAGAACCTGATAACATTCTTCAACCCCTTTGGCACCGTTCAGCCTATCAGTTCAGCAATGCGGTTAATTATAAACATCTTGTGAAGTTTGATGAAAATGAACCCGATTACGTTCGTCACTACGGTCACGAGGGTATAAGTGATATTATGCAAAAGGCTAGGGCAAAAGGCTTTTTTGTTACCTACAATCACCCCGCTTGGTCAAAGGAGCGCTACCCCGATTACATAGGCTACAAGGGTATGCACGCCATGGAAATGTTTAACGGCGGATGCATCAGAAGCGGTTATGACGATTACAATTTTGCCGCTTATGATGATTTTCTCTGCTCGGGCAACAAAATTTTCTGCATAGGCGCCGATGATAACCACAACCATTGCCCCCTTGACTCCCGATATGATGATTCAGGCTGGGCGTTCACCGTTATTAAGGCAGAGTCTCTTGACTATCGCACCATAACAAAAGCCCTTGAAAATGGCGATTTTTACGCTTCTGAGGGCCCCGAAATATACGATTTATGGATAGAGGACGATAAAATCCACATTAAGACCTCTCCCGTTGATAGCATTTGCATTAACTATGAGCATCGCGCATCACAGCGTATAATGAATGATGATTTCTCCCCCGTTACCGAGGCAAACCTTGTTTACCGTCCTGATTACGGATATTTCCGTATCACTCTTATTGATAAAAACGGCAAGCACGCCTGCACCAACGCGTATTTCCCCGAATAATTTTAAAAAGGTGTTTTTATGAATCAAAGTAAACATGATATATTTATAAGTTTTTCTTTCAAGGACCAGCTTATAACAGAATATGTAGGCAACACCCTAATGAATGAATATCATATTTCATACTGGATGTGCACAAGGGAATTGATAGGCGGTGACCATTACAAGGAATGTATTGTAGACGCCATTAAAAACGCAAGCCTTGTTTTAATGATACAAAGCGAAAACTCCCTCGCTTCCAGAGAAGTCCCAAAAGAAATTGCTTTGGCTTTAGATAACAACAAGCCTGTAATCCCCTTTGTTTTAGATGATGCCGAGCTTTCGGGAGATTTGGAATACGACCTTATTGGTATTCAGCGTGTTGACGGAAGAAAGCCAACCCTTAATGAAAGAATAAAAGAACTTGCAAATCAAATTTATTGTATATTAGGCAAAAATGTGGCTAATGGTGATGCTTGGTCGGAAAGAATAGGTCATACAAGGCTTTTGTCCACCGCCACCGTTATACCCAAAAAGGTGTTTTTAGGCAGAGATGACACAATCGAAGAAATTTACAATTGCTTTAAAGGCGGAGAAAGGTTACTGTTTTTATACGGTATAGGCGGTATTGGCAAAACCCAAATAGCAAAACAATATGTAAAAAAATACGGCGCCGAATACGACACCGTTGTTTTTGCCACATACAACGGCTCTATTCGTGATACCGTTGTTTCAAACACACTCTTTTCCCTTGAGCCCGAAATGCCCCGCTTTAAAATGTCAGACGGCACTACAGAATCTGACGAGGCATTTTTTGAAAGAAAGCTGGAAAAAATCAAAAAAATCGCAGATGAGCGCACCCTCATAATTATTGACAATTTTGATGTTATGGACGATAAGGATTTGAAAAATCTTGTCGATGGAAAATATCATTTATTAATCACCACCCGTTGCGACTATTCGAAATTTTATCCAACTGTCAAAATTAATCCCATAAGCTCAATGGAAAGTCTGATAGAAATTTTTATGCAAAACTATGACGGATATGATGTTTTTGAAGACGATCCCAAGCTTTGCGAACTAATTGAACTTGTAAACAGGCACACCTACACTATTGAGCTTTTGGCTCAGCATATGGAAAACAGCGGTCAAACCCCCTCAGAAATGATAGAGGTTCTTAAAAAAGAAGGTATTTCATCCTTAACAGAGGAAATTCGAAATGCCGATATGCAAAAAAACTCTGCTTACGAAAATCTGCTTAAAATGTTCAAATTGTTTACCCTCAGCGAGGAAGAAAAAAACATTTTGCTATATTTATCATTTATGCCTATTGACGGTATAAATGTGCGTCATTTCAGGGATTGGGCTCAGTTGGAATCCTGCAAAATCATAAAGGAATTGGAAAACAAAAGTTGGTTAATTAAAAACACCGAGGGCATTGCTCTACACCCTGTAATATGCGATGTTATAAAGCACGAAATACCGGTAACCATACAAAATTGCGGAGAGTTTTTAAAGCGTTTTACTATTGCAATTGAGGATAAAAAAATGTGGGGCGCAAAAAAGGACGATAAATTCCGCTACGCACAAATAGGAAAAAGTTTAACAGAAGCCTTTCCCGAAATTAATAAAAATACTGAAGAATTTTATTATTTTTACCAATGTCTGTTGAGTTTTAGCGTGGATAGTGTCTCTGCAACCGATCTTGCTCAGCGTTTGTATGAATACAACCTTAAAACCTATGGCGAGCAAACCTTTAAAACGGCTCGCGCCGCTTTCAAATGCGGTTGGGTTCATTCGGTGAATGTATATTCCGAATACCATATAAATCAGGCGATTATTTGGTTGGAAAAAGCAAATAAAATATTCAAGCAGGTGCAAATGAACACCACCGACGAAATATCCAGACATACTATGACCAAAACCAATCTTTCAAAAATGTATTTGTCTGCATATCGCCATAACAAGGACAAAAATCTATATGAGCTGTCAAAGCAATATGTAACCGACGCCATAGAGCACGCTCAAGCAAACTTCTATCTGGGCGACTATCACTACAGCAAAATTGCAGGCGCATTAATGCAATTTGCCGAAACCCTGCTTGTGGGCGAAGAATTTACCGAAGCTTTGAAAGAAATTGAAAAATCAATTGTTATACTTATTGAACTCCACGGCTCGGAAAATAACTCGGATATGGGACTGGCGTACTATTTAAAAGCATATGCATATTACGGTATGAAGGATTATATTAAGTCAATGGATTTTGCCCAAAAAAGCATCGACAAATATTTGGAATATTTTGGCAATTCACACCCAAGAATACACGACCTCTACTCAATTATGGGTGATTGCTGCTCAGCCCTTGAAAATCACCAAGCTGCGCAAGAAAACTATTCCAAATCCTTACAGTTCGCCCAGCTTATTTTCGCACCCGACTCTAAGCAAATCGCTACAATTAAAAGCAAACTTGTTTGATTTTTTATTTAGCTAAAAAGACTTTTAAAAAATATCCACAAACACAAAAATCGTAATAGAAACGCCGTTTTTGTTTCTATTACGATTTTTTATTTATTTTTCTGCATACATATTAATATACTCTGTGGCAAGCTTTTCCGTATCAGTAAATGAAACCGGTATATAAATTCTACGTTTACCGCGGTCATTTGCAACATTAAATTGAATGATATTATAATTTTCGTAAAAAGCAGATTTATCTGCCTTTTTCAGTTCATCGCAATATGTTTTTAACAATTCTTCAATACAGTTTTCAGGAAGCTCACACCACTTACCCAAAATTTGTATTTGGGTATTAGCTATCTCTGTTTTTTGCAAGGAATATGCATACATATCGCTTTTCATAAGTCGAATATAAAAATCATCAAAAGCCGAAGCCTTTAAATCTCTATAGTCCCGATTGAAATATTTTTCATTCTTCAATTTATAACGAAAAGAAGCATTTTCCCATAAATCTGCAATACATTCAGGCTCCTCGTATGGATATTCGGTCTCATCAGGCAAATATCCATCTTTAAACAATTTCAATAAAAAACTATGTAGGTCAATACAATCCTCAAAATACTTGTCTACTTCAAATGTTTCTATAGAGTCCAAAAACAATTCAACACTTTCTATGTCTTCTATATCAGGTAATATATAAGCCTCTTTTTGAGCAGTAGAAGGTATGAATCCCCAAATAATAGTACAGGAAACAACTACAGCAAGACCGGTTATAATCGTGCGGGATATAGGCTTATTTCTACGAAAAGCAAAATAGCACATAACAATCGACACCAACAACGCCACAACTAAAAAGCATAAAATGTAGTTAAATGCAATTTGAACTTCCCCAATAAAAAGGCTTGATAAATAAAAAGCCGCAGAAAGTGAAATCAAAAAAATTACTAATATCTTGTAAATAATTTGAAATGCGGTTAACCCAATTATTTTGAGTTTTTTATTTCTACGCCATAAATACACAAAAACACCAATAATAACGCTTGTTATTAAAATAAAAACTATGGGGAAGCCGATTGATGTTACCGTTGATACAAAAAACAGATTAAAATTAAAAGGATTCCACGCTTTATAAGGTGCCACAGAAATGGTATTATAAATTTCATAACAGCCATAGCTAATAATTATCGGAGCAAAATTAAGCGTCAAAAAGCCAATAAAGTACCAGAGCGCAGACCGTGCAACAATATACAGAACTGCACAAATTGTTATCCAAATAAAAACCAAACCACATAAAGCAATACCATTGAACAAAATTACAATAAGTGATGTATCAAAATAAGGTGAATATTTCTCGCAAATCCCCAATACTATCATTTGCGCTATTATATAGAAGCAAAAAGGAAGCCAAAATGCAAATATTTTATCCCAGACTGATGGCTGTGGCTCATCATCCACACGTTCCGTGTTTTTCTTTTTCAACCTAGACGGCGTCAAAATAATAATCAAAATAAGAAAAACTATCAAAGCTGCCACACTTAAAAGAACAGCCCTATCTTCTGTATCAAAGAGCCACCCCCCTGATGAAAAAAGATTTGGAACAGTAAAAATATTTAATAGAATAAACAATATCGCTAATATAACATAAAAAACAGTACACTCTTTTGAAAAACATATGCGCTTAACAAAACCAGCGTCTTGTCGGTTATTTAATTTATCCTTCATTTTATCACCGCCTTTAGCTTAGTATAGCATAAAAGCGGAAATAAATCAATGCGGAGCATTGTATGTAATCATTTTCGTCAGAAAATGTATGTAATCACGGCAACGCCGTGGATGTAATCCGACGAAGTCGGTATGTAATCATCACAAAGTGATGTATGTAATCAATCCGAAGGAAAATGCACCTGCGGTGATGCCATACACGCTCCGCGTGATTACATCCTCGCTGTGCGAGATTACATACCAATCCTTCGGATTGGATAAAAATAAAGGGGCTGTAAAAAAACGGCTCAAATAAAAAAAGACTACAAACTTATCCAAAAAGGATAGGAATGTAGTCTTTTTTGCGGTATAATGTAGTTGATGAAAAAACAAAATAACCGACAAGAATATAATACCACATATCAATTAAAATTACCAGTAGAAATTTCAACAATAATAGAAATTTCTGATCCGGTATATACATTTTGCGAGGTTATGGATTGTATCGACCTAAGAAAATATCTTGCTGTTAAGGAAAGCAAGACAGGTCGCAAAAGATATAATTCAGAAATCTTGCTAAAAGTAATACTGTTTGCATTTATGGAAAAAGGCTATGTATCACTGCGTGAAATAGAAAAACTCTGCAAAACAGACATTCGTTTTATGTGGCTTTTACAGGACAATGCTCCCCCAAGTCATATGACCATAGACAATTTTATGAATGAAACACTTTTAGAAAATATAGAAGATATTTTTGCTGAAATAAACGGATGTATTTTTTCAAAAGAAAAAGTAGATACCGAGCACATCTACATCGACGGGACTAAAATTCCGGCAAATGCATATAAATACGGTTGGGTATGGAAAAAGAGTTGCTTAAAAAATCGTAATAAAACCTTTGAAAAGATAACTTTACTATTGCAAGAGATAAACGAAACAGTAGCTTGCAGATGCGTAAAGTTTGGTATTCGCACCGAATACGCAATAGAATATCTAGAACAGATAGCAGAGCAATATGCACGTCTTTTTTGGTTGCATCCAGAGAAGATAGTTAGAGGCAGAGGACATCACAAGTCTGTAGAGCAGAGGAATTACGACAAGCTGGTGGAATACACAAATAAATTAAAGAAATACGCTGAACACATAAAGATTTGCGGAGAAGAAAGAAATAGTTACTCAAAAACCGACACAGACGCTACTTTTATGCGTATGAAAAAAGACTATATGGGTAACGACCAGCTTTTACCTGGCTACAACATTCAGATTGGCATATGTGACGAATACATTTCTGTATTTGATGTAAAGCAATATGCATCAGATATGGATTGCTTTCAGCCCTTAATGGAAAAGTTTAATAAAACATACGGAAAATACCCCAAATATCCTGTAGCTGATGCAGGGTATGGTAGCTTTAACAACTATCTTTACTGCGAAGAACACGGAATGGAAAAATATATGAAGTTCACAATGTTCAAAAAAGAAACGGAAGATAGTAAATACAGAGATAATCCATATAGAGCAGTAAATTTTCCCATAAGTGAAAATGGTAATCCGGTTTGTCCCAACGGCAAAGAATTTACATATCTTTACAGTAGACCTGTCAAGGGAAACAAGTATGGCAGGACAGAAGAACTATACCAATGCGAAGACTGTACTAATTGCCCTCACAAAGAAAAATGTTGTAAATGCGAAGGCAATAGGATAGTCCGTTTGAACGAGGAACTAACCGAATTTCATAAAGAAGTTTTAAGTAATCTTAACAGCGTTCACGGTGCATTACTTCGAATGAACAGAAGCATACAAGCTGAAGGAGCCTTTGGTACAATAAAATGTAACAAATCATACCAAAGGATACGAAGAAGAGGTTTAAAAAGTGTAATTTTAGAGATTGCAATGATTTCTTGCGGTTTTAATCTTCACAAATACCACTTAAAAAGCCTTGCTCGACAACTTGCGGCTTAAAAAACTAAAAAGTTATTTAAGTTATCAACCGACAAAAAACGGTCGGCTTGGTTTTTGTACCCAAAATCCCTGTTTTTTCTATATTTTGTCATTATATTATGATTTTTAGATAAAAAATTATCCGAGACTCGTGTTTAACCGCGAACCTCGGATTTTTTAGACTGTTTTTTTACAGCCCCTTTATTTTTTGGTGCGGGTGGCGATACAGGATTTTTCTAAAAAATGCAGTAAACTCAAGGGTTTAGTGCAGTCAGTAAACAGTACACTATCCTGTTTTATCATCTCGTAACCAGTCCGAAAGGACGGAATTTATGAAAAAATTAATATGTACATTATCTATATTTTGTATCTTTTTGTTATCTGCTTGCAATGTTCAAGATAACATAAAGGAAACGATTTCAGAAAAAGAAAACACACTAATATCATCAAGCAGTATGACGTCTTCTGATAGCACCTCACAGACTGCTGAGGACGATACGAATGAACGACCGGCGGAAACTGATGTGGCATCAAATACAGAAATTGAAACCACCGATACGGTAAGTTCTGAAATTTCGGTAACAACTACATACGAGAATAAGCCGGAAGAAAATACAGAAAAAGTGACTGAGGTGTCCACAACACCCATTAAAGAAGAACCGTCTGTAAGTACGACACAAACCCAAAATACAGAAACCACTTCGGCTATAACTGAACCTCAAACAGAACCGAAGGCTACCGAAAAAAATACAGAAAGAATTGCTCAAAAGTTAGTAGAATACATAAACGAATATCGTAACAACGAGGGTGTTCGATCGGCTGATATTTTGGCGGTACTTACCAAGTATGCTGAATACCGAAGCAATCAGTTGGTAACCAATTTCGCACATGATACTTTTGATGAGCGTGCAGCTGCAACGGCTCTCCAATATGGCGAATATATAGAACCTTCCCTTTACGGTATGACCGGTGAGCCGTATTATACCGCCAATGCCCGTGAGGCGATTGCCAAAACCGATTATAACGGAACGGCAGAACAGGTTGCAGCGCACCTTGCCAAACTTACCTACAACAGCAAAAGTCATTGGTCCTATGTTGGCGGAGGAGAATATAATTATATCGCCGTCGGTGTTACATATGATCAAGGACGTTGGTATTGCTGTATAGCAATGAAAAGGGAGAATACATATGAAAATTAAAACTAAAAATATGTGTCTCGGGGTATGTGGTTTCAAAACCACACTCCCCACGAATTATACACCGTCAAAAACCAACAAACTGACATATACCAAACTCCAGTGTTTAAGCGGGTTTGACAGCGTTTTTTCACTAATAAAAAAGCATCAATATGACAGGCTTCCATTGGGAGGTGTGGGTTAATGTTATTCACACGAGCAGAAATGGAGATTTTGCGGCTCTGCGCGTGGTGCAAGGAATTGCCCACGCGTAAGTCGGAAAATCTCCCTGCAGAAACAATTGACGAGTTAGTGTGGTGCGGCTTGTTAAGGGTATCAAGGAATAAATCAAGCCATCGGTTAACCCCATGCGGATACGAGACATTACAGAAGGCTGGATTTGAGCATTCGATGGATAACGCCTACAGAACGGAGGAGCATATTGTTAGTCGTAGGCACCAAGGAGCAGAGATAGCGTTGTTTTTTAACCGATTTGGTGCTGATGTTTTCGTAGATGCCCCTCGTGCAGAAATATGCAAAGATTTTTATGTTTCTGCTTATTCTATAAGATCCGCAAGTAATGGCGCATTACTAAACAATACACAGATGATAGGTTTCTATTACAGCGATGAAACGATGTTTGTTCCATATTATGTTACGAAAGATGATTTGGGAATCTATGCCAATGTTGAGCAGCGCAATTTTAATGAGCAAACCCTAAAGTGCGGTAGAAAACCATTTGTGGTTTATACGGGTGCTGACTCGCTTATTGAAATTGCCGAGACCGTAATGACTGAGAGGTGCAGAAACAAAAAACAGACTTACAATACATATGCAGAAGCATTCGAAAAGTTTGAATGTCCGGTTGCTATGATTCCAATGAACGAAGACGGTATACGAACTATGGAAGTTTTAAAGTTGAAAGACTACCGCACACAAATCGCCAAAGCAGTTTTAGGCGAAGATTATCTCCCACCAAGGAATGAACATACCGACGCAATAAACAAACATACGGGTGAAAATTATATCGTTGGTATTGACTGCAATATCCCAAGAATGAAAAAAGCAATGGCACTCGATACAGGCGCACCGAATATCATTGCCTTTGATTATCAGGTAGATACGATTGAAAAATACTGCTGGGGTGATGTTCATACGATTTCCATTGATGAAGTTGAGCGGGTGTTCGGATTATCCAGAAAACATGAAACAAACAAAGGTGAGCCGTTTAAAACTAAATCGGGAAAGTGTGTAAATGTGTATGTAAATCACCCGTAAGCCCGCTTAAATCCCAGACATGCAAAAATGGCATATCAAGACATGCCAAAATCGCAGTTCTAGATATGCCGTTTTTGCACACAAGAAAGATTGATAATATAAAGATTAATTATAGTTATATATAATAGTCAGTCAGTCTGTCATAAGTATTATATATTCATAGCGGTTCACAGTGACAATCAATAAACAAATATTTCGTTAATGCAATTGAATAGTTTTTGCCACTTTGTTATATGGATTTCAATAATATGGCTATTTACTACAGTTATGCCCGCAACCGTGGTCGCCGCAGGTGTGACCCTCGCCGTGATGGTCGTGGTGGTCGCATTTTACATTAGGATTGAATCCGAGCGTGCCGCCGAGGAATGCTTCGACTGCAGCATCGCAGGAACCGTTAACACCACCGAAAAGCTTGATGCCGGCCTTGGCAAGTGCCATCTGTGCGCCGCCACCGATGCCGCCGCAAATAAGAGTATCAACACCGAGAACCGAAAGAAGTCCCGCAAGTGCTCCGTGACCGCTACCGTTAGTATCAACAACCTCGCTGTTTATAATTTTTCCATTCTCTGCGGTATAGATCTTAAACTGCTCGGTATGACCGAAGTGCTGAAAGATCTGTCCGTTCTCATAAGTTACTGCAATTTTCATTGTACTGTCTCCTTTGAATTTTCTATTGTTAAAGATTTTAGTGCCTTCTTAAATTGTATGGTGAAAAGGATAGCGGTAAAGGTTACGGCTATCACGTCGGCAACCGGCTCTGCCGTATAAACGCCTAATGTTTTGTCTGTTATCAGCTTAGGCATAACGTAAATCAACGGCAATAATAAAACGAACTTGCGAACGATAGCAACGATAATAGAACACGGTGCGTTGCCAATAGAAACAAAGGTCATCTGGCAAGCAATCTGAATACCGAAGATGCACATCACGCCACAATAAATACGAAGTGCCGTTGCGGTGAATTCGATAAGTACTGCATCGGGTGTAAATATCCCTGCAAACATTTGCGGCAACAACATAATGGCTCCCCAAATCACAAATGAATAAGTAAGACAAGAGATAAGCAAAAGCTTAAAGGTTTTCTTGACACGCTCGGCGTTTTTGGCACCGAAGTTATAGCTTAAAATTGGCTGTGCGCCCTGTGCAATACCTTGCATCGGAAGCATCGCAAACTGCATCACGCTTGTGAGAATGGTCATAGCACCAACGGCAATATCGCCGCCGTATTTTAAGAGCGAGGAATTAAAACAAACCGAAATCACGCTTTCACTACTTTGCATAATAAAGGTCGCCGTTCCAAGCGCAATACAAGGCAAAACGAGTTTTGCATCTATCGGAAGATTATGTTTTTTGAGTTTTAAATACGTTTTCTTACCGCAGAGGAAGGTGATCACCCAAACGCAAGAAATAGCTTGCGAAAGAATCGTAGCAAGCGCCGCACCTTTCACACCCATGCCGAGTCCGAAAATGAAAATCGGGTCAAGAATTATGTTGCTGACAGCACCTATAAGCACCGTAATCATACTGATTTTGGTGTAGCCCTGTGCGGTGATAAACGCACCCATACCAAGCGTTAACTGCACAAAGACTGTGCCGATAGCGTAGATGTTCATATAGCTTGTTGCATACCCAATGGTGTTTTCACTTGCGCCGAACATCAAAAGCAGGTCTTTGTTCCAAATCAGCAAAACGGCGGTCAGAATGGCGGATATAATAAGTTGCAGAGAGAAACAACCGCCCATAATTTTTTCGGCGGAATCGTTGTCACCCTCACCCATAGCGATAGATGCTTTCGGCGCACCGCCCGAAGCAATCAATGCCGCAAATGCCGATATAATCATAATAATCGGCATACACACTCCAACGCCCGTAAGGGCAAGACTTCCGACATCCTTAATATGGCCGATATAGATGCGGTCAACGATATTGTATAGCATATTGATAAGCTGGGCTACAACCGTCGGAACCGCCAATTTAAACAGCAGTTTGCCAATCGGTGCCGTGCCGAGCATTTCCTTGTTATCATTCATATTTTCGCTCCATTAAATTAGAAATTATAACATATATTATAAAACATTTGCATTAATAATTCAAGTTATCAGATATCCTTTATGTAACAACGACGGCGACGGTGCTGACGTTTTTCAAAGTGTCTCCACATACTGTGGATGGCGGTGTTGGTTTCAAGCATCGGGCCCGTTTCGCAGTATTTGACACCGTTTTCTATAATTTTGGGAGCCAAGGTGTTAATAAGTATAGCCGGAAGTCCGAGTGATTGGTATTCGGGCTTAACCGCTACAAAGAACATTTCAAGAGTGTCGTTTTTACCGTTAAGGGCTCGAAGTAAGCGGAACACACCAAAGGGAAGCATTTTACCGTCAGACTTTTTAAGTGCCTTAGCAATAGACGGAACAAGCACACCAAATCCGATGATATTGCCGTCTTTATCTTTAATCGAGCATACGTAATCGAGATTTACCACAGGTACGTATCCGTCGATAGCGTGCTTAATCACTTCGGGAGTAAGCGGCACGGTGCCGTATAGCTTTGAAAAAGCAACGTCAATAATCTTAAAGGCTTCCGAAGCATCGTTATACAGCACCTTGCGGTTGTTATAGGTTACAACCGAATAATTGTTTTTCTCGCAGATACGGTTGCTGATTTTTGCAAAGCGAGGGTCCAAACTTTCAGGGACATTGATGCGATATTCAAACCAATCAATATCCTTTTTAAGCCCCAAACGCTCCATATGGTCGATATAATAAGGATGATTATAGAACGTAATAGAAAGGTTGAATTCTTCGAAGCCTTCAATCAGCATACCCTCGTGATCCATATCGGTAAAGCCAATCGGCCCCATAATTTCAGTAAATCCGTTTTCCTTTCCCCAATCGATAACTTTATCGAATAATGCTTGCGAAACCTCATAATCGTCAATAAAATCAAATCGGGTGAAGCGGATTGCGTTTTTGTCCCATTTCTTATTGTAAGCGTGGTTAATTAGCCCCGCAATTCTGCCGACTGTTTTTTTATCCTTATATGCTAAAAACAGCTTTGTTTCACAAAAAGCGTAGGCAGGATTTTTGTCAGGTGTAAATGTCTCCATTTCGTCACTCATAAGAAACGGAACGTAATACTCGTTATCCTTATAAAGCGAATTTGGAAACTCAATCCACTTCTTTAAATCCTTTTTTGATATAACTTCCTTTATGTTAATACTCATAAACCCCATCCCTCTAAACTTTATGCTTTTTTCTTATAAAAGACCTTGAACACTAATATCTCAGCAAGCAGACACACAGGTAATGCCGCAAAGAAATCTGCTGCCGAGTGTTGTTTTATAAACATAGTAGAAAGGCAGATTAAAATAACGGCAATTACAACAAACGCTTTCCAAATCCAAGACACATCCTTTGCTTTAAGCCAAACAGAAGCAATGCCAATAGAATAACATCTTTTAAGAAAACAACAAACCCGAACGTTTCACCGATGGGTAAAAGGTTCGGGTTTGAATGCTTTGGTGCGGGTGACAGGACTTGAACCCATATATCATAAAATAAAAACTCAAAATTAAAAATTGCTATGTGTCAAACAATTAAGGGGAAAAGCATTTTTAATGTTTATAATACAATTTGTGTTCTTTGTTTTCAGTTCCATTTTTGCTCCATTATTTAAAAATAATGATTATTTTATTCAAAACAACGAGAGTTTTGGGGAACTGTATGTAATGATTATCCTGTCATATTGGTGTTTTTAATGCTCTCATCGAGTTTTTGAGCGGCATTTCTTTGAGCATTTTCATAACGGTCGGTATGTATGCTAACAGAAGGTATCTTCTTTTTTTCCGAATTTGAAAATGCGGTATTGAAGAAATTATTGTTAAGCCAAGTTCTGAGCGAGCATTTCTCCCAAGTGGTTTCGGGTGGATAATTGGTGTGAATTTCATCCTTGTTATATGGTTGTCTGTCAAGCACACGATTTGAAATTACAAAAAGGCGACCGTTTTTCTTTTCCAAAACACGCCACTCGATTTTCTCTAAACCGTTATTTGTATATCCGTCTTGTTCGTATGTACCAAAATAAATGATATCTCCCACTTTTGCTTTTGAAATGGGTACAATGTAATCGGGTTCTGTCTCAACTATAGTTTCGTTAGATTGTGTTTCGCTTGATACAGGAGGAGTATATGTATAGGTTTTTAGAGGAATTTTATCATATACTTCTTTTGTGATTTTTTTTGCAGTAGAACCATTCGATGTTTTTAATTGGGTGCCGTCAAAAACATAGTAAACTATAAATTGTCTATAAACTGAAATTTCGTATGTTGTAATGTTGTTATCACCCATCGAAACATTTATAGCATCAACATCACCATATCTGTAATCATATTCTTCGATTTTGGATTTTTCTTCATAATAATCCTTGCTTATATACACATAGGCTTCATCGGTTTCGTAGTAACCGTATAAAACATTTAGATAGTCTTCTCTTGTTTCAAGCTTTTGGGATGAAGATACTGAAACAGTATCGTTTTTCTTCGAAGATGATGAACCGTCTATATTTTCATTGTTATCTTTACCACAACTGCATAAACACAGGATAATAGAAACGGCAACAATTATTGATAATACTCTTATTTTCATAGCTAATCTCCTTAATTTATTCTTTGTCTATATGTTCTTTAAGAATCTTACGAATCCACTTTTCTGTGTACCCGTATTTTGTAGCAAGTTCACGGACGTTATAGCCATTATATTCTTCGACTATCTGCTTAACAATGAACTCTCTACTAAATAGTTCTACAGGGAAGAATATCTGAGTGCCTCGATATTTTGAATGAATTTTAAGAACTGCATCAATACCGAGTAGTGCCGCAAGCTCACTATAAGCACCATTTAAATACTCACCCTTGATTTTAACTTTATCTATGGTAGACATTGAAACACCTCGCATATTTAAAACTCCTTTCTGTATTATAAATTATAACTTTGGAACTGTGTAGCCGCACAGTTCACGGGAACTATTCCCCAAAAAATTCCATATAATCACAAAATAAAAAGGACCTATGCTCTGATTAAACAGAACATAGGTCAAAATAGTTATTTATTAGTTTGGATATTGCAATGATAGAATGTCACCTAAGCAGATGTAAGTATGTATTATACATTGCATAGCATCTTCTTTGGAAATCTCATTATGAACACCTTTGCATTGTAAATCATTGAGAGCATCCATTCTATCAATCAAATAAAGTATATTACTTCCTACTAAGCATTTGTTGGAAGATTTGTCTTGTAATTTTTCAATTACTGCAGATAATTTGTTTTTGTAATGTTCACCACTCACATCAATTTCTTTTCCAGATTTAGTTTTATACATTTTTTCTTTATAATTAGGGAAATTGATTTTAAATAGTTCCTCCGCAACATCGCCAAACAATCTTCGGCAAGTAGTTAACGCTTGTGAGTACAGTTCAGGATTATCAGAATTGATTTTGTCATCAATTGCACGTAACTTTGAAATAATATCAGAGGGGAGTTTAGAAAAGTAGTTATCTACCTTTTCTCTATATACAGAAAAGACATCTGCTGTTGTACTGCTGAAAGATAGTTCAATTTGCTTCTTTAAAGCATAATCATAATATCTGCTTCGCAAAATTGATAATCTGCTTTCTCCTAAAGATATACGAGCAAGTAAATCATTTGTATTAGATTTAACTGAATTTGTTAAAGTAGACATAGCAACAGCTGCTCTATCTCCTGAAACAGAAACACCCTCCGTTCTATAATTAGCAATAGCATTTTTCTGTACGGTTATTTTTTGCTCTAATTCTGATGCTAAATCACTAAAGATAACCTGTTGCTTTTCTTTGTTATAACTTCCACGACCGTGTTTCCAACCGATATTCCAAGCAGATGAAAGTATATGACCTTTTACATCTCGTGGATATCCGCTATTTTCGTATTGGAGCCATTCAATAGCATCCGTATCATTTGTTAACCTTGCCACTCGTAAACACATCATAAGCATTGAAGATGTTGTTAGCGTACCTAATTCAATTCCTGTTAATATTTTTTCGCAAGTTTCAAGTGCCTGTTCAAATTTTGTCAAAATAATTTTCTCCTTAATTGCAGATTTGTATTGATATTATTATATCAAAATAAGACATCATTTTCAACAAGTATTATATTTTTGCTCCCAATTAGTTCCAAAAAATAATTATAACAAAAATCCTCGGTAGCCTTTACTTTTTGATTACTAAGGGTTTGGTTATTTTTTAGCCTGTTTTTGATATGTGTTGTAAAATCCCTTTATTTATCAGGGGCGAGGATAGGGGAAGCCTTTATCTCTTGACATAAAATAACGAGGGCAAACTCATAGGTCTGCCCTCGAAAATTGGTGCGGGTGACAGGACTTGAACCTGCACATCGAAGACACTAGATCCTAAGTCTAGCGCGTCTGCCAATTCCGCCACACCCGCATATTTAAAGCAATAAGTAATAGGTAAAAAATAATAAGTAGTATTTATTTTAAGTGGCAGCCGCGCCACGCGCGTTACCCTCAAAAACATAGTCGCCCTGCTCGCTTGGAGCGCGTCGCATTGCTCCTTGTTTTTTCACCTCAGCAAGCTGCCTTCTTCATCCACCGGATGCGGCACCTTGCTTCGCCCAATTCCGCCACACCCGCATATTTAAAGCAATAAATAATAGGTAAAAAATAATAAATAGTATTTATTTTAAGTGGCAGCCGCGCCACGCGCGTTACCCTCAAAAATATAGTCGCCCTGCTCGCTTGGAGCGCGTCGCATTGCTCCTTATTTTTTCACCTCAGCGAAGCGCCTTCTTCATCCACCGGATGCGGCACTCCGCTTCGCCCAATTCCGCCACACCCGCATATTAAGCTTTTACCTCTTAATTTTTACACGGTGGAGGTAAACCGAGGAGGAGCGTATTGCTTAACCCTCATTTATGAAAACGGCAAAAACCGTAATCAACAACAAAATCACATACAGTACAGAACCTAAGTCTAGCGCGTTACCATCAAAACAAACAGCCTAATTTTTAAGCCTTTATAATTCTACCCTAAATGTTATGTTTTGTCAAGGGTAGATTTTAAATAAAAACGCAAAAACTAAAATTTTATTTCAATCTCCAAAACAGTCTGAATTACATCTGTCTTTTTTAAACATTATTTTAAAGCTTCAAACTCCAAAATTTACGCATAATTAAAAGGTTTTTGCATACACATCTATTTTTACTTATTGCAAATATAAACATTTGGGCTTTTGTGGAGGATTTTTTCACTTGAAAAAACCTAAAAAATCCGTTATTATAAGCATAGATGAATTTTTGACTACTCTTTTTCCTACGGGAGGTATTTTTTATGAAGGTTACAGTAAACGATCGCGTTACAATGGCAGATATTGCAAAGCTGCCGCTTAAAAAAAATCTTTTAAAGTTTTCGCCTATCCCCCAGCTTATTGATGCTTCGGGAAATGAGTTTTCGGCGAAAACCGGAAAAATTGAAGAAATAACAGGTGCTAAAGGTCATACTTTGTGTGATAGGCGTCATGTTCAGCTTGACGGCAAGCTGCCCTTTACCGTCACCTACACAATAGAAAGTGATGAATTAATAAACAAGCTTTTGGTTTCCACCTACGCAAACGCTCAGGATTTTGGCTACGGAAGGTACGAGGTTTATCTCTCAAATGATAAAGAAGCTCTTTATTCAAAGGAGAACTTCATTGCCGAATATGACCGCAGAGAGATTTTTAACCCCAAAGACCTTTTAAAAGGTACTGCTCAGATTTTCACCCTTGATGCTCCGCTTTCAGCCAAATTCTTTGGCATAAAATTCACCCACGGATACGCGGTAGATAGAGTTGTTCGTTTGGATTTTGCAGGCGTATTTTCTGTTAATGCCGCTGAAGAACAACTATGCCTTGACCCATACGGTGTAGATTTATTGGAAAGTGCCAACATTGAAGTGAAAGGCAATATGCACTCCTTTGACATTGGCTTCCCCACCGATATTGAAACCATTATTGTAAGAGATCCGGCGCTCCCCATAAAAACCTCCCTAAAAGGTAATATGTCTGTTGTTCACCATCTTGAAGACGATTTCAAGCCCATAAAAATAGGTAACACCGAGGCTTATATTTGCACTAAACACCTTAGCGGAAGATACATTACGACCGAAAAAGATAATCTTATTGGTGCATTTTCAAAAACAACCTCCCTTTACATTCAAGATGAAGTTATTACCGAAGACTTTTTGGGTGTAGGCACAAATGTGCTCCCCTTCCAGCTTATGCCTGAATCTACCCAAAAATTCGGTTACGACCCCGAATTTATAAAATTAGAGCATAAAGCCATTCGCGATTTGGATATTAAAATAATTCGTGTTTGGTTCCAAAACGACTGGTTCCAAATAGGGCCCGATGAATACGATTTTGAAAGCGAAAAAATGCGCTGGTTTTTGGAATATATGGATGTTTTCCGTGAGCTTGGAACTGAAATTGAGCTTAATTTTTCTTGGGTTGTTGGCAAAAATCTGCACTCCTGGTACACCATCCCCGAAATTCCCGACCAAGGAAGAAGCGCACCGAGAGATACCAAGCAGTTCGCCCGTTCGGTAGTAGCGGCGCTAAAATTCCTCACAGACGAAAAGGGCTACAATATTAAATATATAGCCGTTTCTAACGAGCCTGAAAACGGTAACTTCGCCGTAACCCCCGATAATAACATAGAGCTTAAGAAAAAATATCTTGTAAAGACTCTTAAAGATATTGACAGCGAGCTTAAAAAGGCGGGGCTTCGCCACCGTTTTGAAATTTGGGGCGCAGAGGACAGCGCAGCCACTCCCGACAGAGATTGGTTGCGTGATATGCACCAAATGGCGGGCGATGTTATTGATGTTTACACAAAACATCATTATGTTCCAAACAACGACGATATTTTAAATGAAAAAATGCCCCTTCATATTAAAGATACAAACGGTGGCAGAATTGGTCTTACCGAATTTGCTTGCCATTTCCCCAACTTTGGAAACTCCACCGTAGGTAATATGATTTCTGCCGTAAACGGCGGCGCGGTTGTTGCCCTTCATTGGTGTCTTGCAAGCTCGGTGCTTACCGACCCCTTCAACGGCCCCTTTGATGAGGATATTTGCCTTATCAGAAACGACGGCTTTAAAAACGAAGGCCTTTATATTGAGCCTATTTGCGCCGAAATTGGACCTTCTATAAAGTACATTCCCGCCCACTCCCGCGTGTTTAAATGTGAGGCTTCCAATCCTATGGATGTACGCGCAGCAGTTTTTGAAAAAGACGGTGATGTTACCATAGTTGTAGAAACAAACGGCTCGGGCGAACGCGATTTAACAATTCATTTGCCCGTTCTCACCGATAAACCCTTTAAAAAGTTAAGCTACTGTGTTGGAAAGGGTGAAAAGCCTACCGAGGTTTCAGCGCCACTCTCCCCTGCGGAATATAAAAACGGCGTTATCACCGAGCATCTTTCGCCCAACCACACAATGTACTTGTACACAACAATATGAAAATAATTTTTTTAGACATTGACGGGGTTTTAAATTCCCTCAAATACGATATGAGTCGCTCTCCTGACGACTCAAATATCGATATTACCAGACTTCCTCTTTTAAAAAAGCTTGTTGACTCCACTAAGGCTAAAATTGTTTTAACCAGCTCATGGCGCAAGTTTTGGGAAAAGGACGAAGCTGTTATTAGCCAAACAGGTAAAGAAATTAATGAAATTTTCGCCTCTGCGGGACTTGAGATTTTTGACAAAACCCCCATCAAAAGCACCCGAAAGGATGAGATTTTGGCTTGGCTTTCAAGCAACAATAAGGTAAAGTCCTTTTGTATTATTGATGATATGGCTTTGGGGTGGGAGGAATTAACAGCCTTTACGGTTATAACAAATCCCCGCATTGGTCACGGACTTGAACAACGGCATATACAAAAAGCTGTTGAAATTTTAAAAAACACATCAAATTAGCCCCACAAAAAAAGACTTTGGAAAAGCGTTTTGCTCTCCAAAGTCTTTTTCTTTAAAAATTATTAATTATTCCTCTGCGCTGAAATTATCCTTATCCACTCCGCAAAGGGGACAAGCGAAATCCTCAGGAAGGTCTTCAAACTTGGTGCCGGGAGCAATGCCTAAATCCTCTGCGCCCTCAGCCTCGTCATAAACCCAGCCGCATACATCACATACATATTTCATTTGTTTCACCTCCAAAAAAGATAAACTTATTATTTTATTTCTTCAAAATCGGCTGCGCCGTGCTTACAAAGGGGACAAATAAAATCATCGGGAAGGGTTTCGCCCTCATAAACATAGCCGCAAATTTTACATACAAAGCCTTTTTTGCCCTCGGTCTCAGGCTTTGGCTTTACATTGTTTTGATAGTAGGTATAGGTCATAGTTTCCTGATTGGAAATAACCCTAGCCTCGGTAATGCTGCAAATAAACATACCGTGGGTATCTAAATCCACATACTGCTCAACCTTTAAGGACATAAAGGAATTTATGTGGCGGGGCAGGAATACAAGTCCGTTATCCGAGCGAAGAGGCTCACAATTTTCAAACTTATTTGTATTTCTTCCGCTTTTAAATCCAAAGGTTTCAAAAACAGAGAAGGGAGCGTCGGTGGTAAGACAGTTGATGTTCATTTTACCCGTTTGCTTAATTATATGATGGGAATAATTTTCCTTGCTGATGGTAACTGCAATTTTATTTGGGGTATTTGTAACCTGCGTAACGGTGTTAACAATAAGTCCGTTATCCTTTTTGCCGTCATTAGAGGTTACAACATAAAGTCCGTAGCCAATATTGAAAAGGGCGTTTAAATCGTTTTTATTTGCAGTTTCGGATTGCTGAGCCAAATAGTCTTTGCAAAGCTCGTTTGCAAGCTTATCCAAATCGGCAGAGCTCTCCTCACTAAGCGCCGATAAAATTTTAACGGTTGTATCACAGAAGGTCAGATTTTTGCTTTTAGAAAGCATCTCCTTCATAACCTTTGTGGCTAATGGTGCCCAGCTTCCGTTTTCAATAAAGGCAACCGTTCGGTTTTGATAGCTTCGCTCGGTTAAATGATTTATAAACTCCCTCATAAAGGGGAAAATATCGGCATTATAGGTGGTGGTTGCCAAAACCATTTTACTGTAACGGAAGGCATCCTCAACGGATTCTGCCATATCGCACCTTGCAAGGTCGTTCACAACAACCTTGGGGCAACCGTTTGCCTTTAATTTTTCGGCAAGCTGTAAAACCGCTTTTTTGGTGTTTCCATAAACCGAGGTATAGGCAATAACAATGCCTTCGGTTTCGGGCTGATAGGACGACCAGGTATTGTATAAATCAATATAATATCCTAAATTTTCGGTAAGAATGGGGCCGTGAAGTGGGCATATTTTAGCAATATCCAAGGTTGCCGCCTTTTTAAGAAGGCTTTGTACCTGTGGCCCGTACTTGCCTACTATACCTATATAATAGCGTCTTGCCTCACAAGCCCAATCTTCCTCCACATCCAATGCGCCGAATTTACCAAAGCCATCAGCAGAGAAAAGCACCTTGTCCTTACTGTCATAGGTAACAATAACCTCGGGCCAATGCACCATAGGAGCCGTTACAAAGGTTAAGGTTCGCTCACCTAAAGACAGAGTATCACCCTCGCCTACAACAACCTGATTTTCAGCAAAATCTGTGCCAAAAAACTGCTTCATCATTACAAAAGCCTTTGCAGATGATACGATTTTAGCATTGGGATAGGTCTTAGCAAAATTATGAATATTTGCCGAATGGTCGGGCTCCATATGCTGAACAACAAGATAGTCGGGTTGTTTGCCACCAAGAGCATTTTGAATATTATCCAACCAAGCGTGGGTAAAACGAGCATCTACCGTATCCATAATGGCAATTTTTTCATCGAAAATAATGTAAGAATTATACGCCATACCGTTGGGAACATCATACTGACCTTCAAAAAGGTCTACCTCATGGTCATTAACGCCTATATATTTAATGGTGTCTGTAATCATCATAAGCCATTTCCTCCAAAACATTTTTAATAATTATACCACAAAAAATACAATCAGTCACCATATTTTTTTTAATATTTAAATTTTTTTAACATTTTTATTATATCCAATATTTTTTCATAAATTTTCTTTTTACCTATTTATTGTTTTCTTTAGCAGTAGTTGTTGCGGCAAATGAAATAATGAATAATACAAACGAAAAGGGATGTAAAAAAACAAACGCCCGATAAATTGGGGTTTGAAAGCACAAATTATGGGTTAAATTTGGCCGTCCCCGGACGGGGAAGGGGGACCGCGTTAGCGGTGGAAGGGGAGAAAAGTTATAGCAAAAAGCCCTTCATTTAAGCATTTTGAGGGATTTTTTATTCAACCCTTCCCCCACTTCGTGGGCCCCCTTCCCTGTCTAGGGACGGCCTCAAAGAAAGCCGCTACTTACTACTAAACCCCAATTTATCTGTAACCTTTCCGTTTAACCTTGATATCAATTTGCTTCGCAAACACTTTTAATGATAGGGGGAAATATTTTCTCATTTGTTGTATAATTAAATGAAAAATATGGCAAAGGAATTGGATTTAACCCCTAAACAGGTTCGCAGCGCATTAGAAAAACTCTGCAAATCTAAAAAATTGGGCAAACAAGGGGCAAACAAATATACCGTCATAACCGTGATGAAATGGGGAAATTATCAAACATATGAGGAGTCGGATAAGTGTAATGGGGCAAACCAAGGGCAATCCAATGACATTCAAAAGACAAACCAAGGGCAACAATATAAGAATATAAAGAATAGAAAGAATATAAAGAAGGACGCATACCAGTCGGCTTATCCAAATGCTCCAAATTTAACTGAAGAATATTTAAAGTGTTTACAGTATTTTATTTTAATTTTATTTTTGTTATAGTTTTGTTTATATTTAATTTTTAATCAAAAAAATGTTGGGGGCATTTTTTGATTAAAAATAGGTCGCTTAAACAAATGGTTAGCCTTAAAATTATTCATTATTCATCAGCCGTAGGCGACTTCATTCTTCATTATTCATTCGAAAATCCGTTCTTTTATTTAATGAATAATGAATGATGAAATAATAAATAATTGGGGCGAAAATCCGCCCTCTTTCGAGAACGGATTTTCGTTTGGGACCGACACGCAAAATGGAACCGGTCTAAAAACCTGATTTTCTAAAAAATCAACTATATTTATTCAACAATTCAATATATTTGCCTTTAAAATATAAAGAATTGCCGTTTTTGTTTTCGCCTAACCTAATTAACCCCAAATGCTCCAAGACACTTTGTGATTTATAATTCTTTTTATTTGTATAAGCTTCAACAAATTCAATATCCTTCGGAATCTGTTCAACAAACCACTTATAAAATGCAGAAAAAACTCCTGTTCCTTGATACTCTTTGATAATTTGTATTTCTTCCATCATTAAGGAACTTATATCAACATTGATATAATACTGAAAATACCCCGCAAGTGTATCATTAACATACATCAAAACAATTTGACGTTGTTCTTTCTGCATAGCAGGGATTATGTGAGATTTCCAAATTTCATAATCAGCATCGTAAGTATTATTTGTTGGAGCAATTAGACTCATATTGGAATGTAAAATACAAAACAAATCGGGAAGCAACACTTCTATTTGCAATTTATCTGCAAATTTGAACTCAAACATTATTTGTTATTCTCCTTTGCAGTATTTATGGATGCAACCAAAATTCGCTTAATTTCTAAACAATCATCAAGTAGTGAACTGCTCATTTTGTAATCAATATATTCAGACATATGAAGCAATTTAATCCAATATTCTGTTTCGGCAGTTTCTTTTAATGCAATATGCATTTTGGAAATAAAATCTGCAGGACTTTGACCGTAATTTGCCTCATTTATATTTGCACCTATACTCGTTCCACTGCGAATGATTTGTTTCGCTAGGGTTAAGCCTTTTTTGTTTTTGATTAAGAAATCATGTAGTTTTACTATTCTTGAAGCAAATGCAATAGATTTATCTATCAAAACATTTTCCTTCATTAAATCACATCCTTTATGGTATTATAGCACAAATTACTAATTTAGACAATATTATTCATTATTCATTAGCGAACGAAGTGAGCGACTTCATTAGCGAAGCGGCTTGCGTTTTCATTCGAAAATCCGTTCTTTTTTAATGAATAATGAATGATGAATATTGAATAATAAAACGAAAATCCGCCCTCTTTCGAGAACGGATTTTCGTTTGGGTGTTTCGAACCATTTCGATACCAAAAAATTATTTTTCTTGTTGTTAAAGTACTCTTTAACTATAATTTATTCTTGTTTTTCTTCTGAAATGCGCTTAACATATACCTCGATTTCTTCAATGTTTTGTGATTCAATAAGGTATTTGGATTCTGTGCCGTCTTCATTCATTTTGAAAGTGTATTTTAATTCTGTGTTCGGTGCAACACTCTGCCTTACAACAACATATTCTTTAGCTGTTTTAGAATCAACAAAAGAACCGTCTTCGGCAAAGCCACAACTAAATTATTCATTATTCATCAGCCGAAGGCGACTTCAATATTCATTATTCATTCGAAAATCCGTTCACTTTTAATGAATAATGAATGATGAATATTGAATAATGAATAATAAAACGAAAATCCGCCCACTTTCGTGAACGGATTTTCGTTTGGCGGAGAGAGGGGGATTCGAACCCCCGTCAGGGTTTAAGCCTGAACACGATTTCCAGTCGTGCGCCTTAGACCAGCTCAGCCATCTCTCCATACATATTAAACCTATCTTTCACAAGACCATATTATTATACAACCTCTTTTAACAAAAATCAAGTCTTTTTTGAATTTTTTTTGATTTTTGGATAAAACTATTACCACACTTAAAATTTGGAGGTTATTTTTATGAAAAAAGCAATATCATTTTTTATGATTGCGGTAATTTTTGTTATTTCCCTATCGGTTTTAGGAGGCTGCAACAAAGAATCGGCTGAAACTATCTACTTTTTAAACTTCAAGCCTGAAAGCGCCGCCGCATACGACGAAATAGCCAAGGTTTACAAGGAGGAAAAAGGGGTTGAGCTGAAGGTTGTGACCGCCGCTTCGGGCACCTATGAGCAAACCCTTAAATCCGAAATGGCTAAATCCACCGCCCCCACAATTTTCCAAATAAACGGCCCCAAGGGGTATGCCAACTGGAAAAGCTACTGCAAGGATTTAAAGGACACCGCCCTTTACAACGCATTAACCGACAAAAATCTAGCCATAACCGAGGGTGACGGTGTTTACGGAATTCCCTATGTTGTTGAAGGCTACGGAATAATTTATAATTCTGAAATTGTGGATAAATATTTTGCTCTCGACAACAAAAAGGTTAAGCTTAACTCGGTTGAAGAAATTAAAAGCTTTGCCGATTTAAAAGCAGTTGTAGAGGATATGACCGCAAACAAAGAAAAGCTTGGCATCGACGGTGTTTTTGCCTCTACCTCCCTTAAAACGGGTGAGGATTGGCGTTGGCAAACCCATCTTGCAAACATTCCAATTCACTATGAGTTCAAAAAGAACGGCACAAACATTTCCACCGACGATTTAAGCGAAATTAAATTTGAATATGCCGAAAACTTTAAAAACATTTTTGACCTTTATATAAACAATTCGGTTACGGATAAAAAGCTTTTAGGTAGTAAATCGGTTACCGATTCTATGGCGGAATTTGCCCTTGGCAAATGCGCTATGGTTCAAAACGGCAACTGGGCTTGGAGCCAGATAAGAGATGTTGCAGGCAACAAGGTGAAGGAAGAAAACATTAAGTTTTTGCCCATTTATACAGGTATAGAGGGTGAAGAAACCCAAGGTCTTTGCATTGGTACTGAAAGCTTTATTTGTATTAACAAAAACGCCTCCGAGGAACAGCAAAAGCTCTCTGAAGAATTTTTATACTGGCTTTATTCAAGCGATACAGGCAAAAAGCTTGTAACCGAAAAGCTTGACTTCATTGCGCCTTTTTCCACCTTCGAGGAAGCCGAAGCACCAAAGGACCCTCTTGCCAAGGAGATTATTCGCTATATGAACAGAGATAATGTTACCACAATTCCTTGGGACTTTACCGTTTTTCCAAGCCAAACCTTTAAGGAAAACTTTGGTGCAGGCTTGCTTAGCTACTCACAAGGCTCTAAGACCTTTGAGGAGATTAAAAACGATATGATTAACGATTGGAAAAAGGAAAGCAAATAGCGGGGATAAGGATACTATGCATAAACATTTAAGCAGATATTTTGGTGTTTTTGCTCTACCTACTCTGCTTGCCTTTTCAGTGGCATTTTTAATTCCTTTTTTACTGGGAATTTACCTTTCGTTTACCGAGTTTACAACCGTTACCGACGCTCAGTTTGTTGGATTTTCCAACTATATTGCCGCTTTTGCGGATGACACAGGCTTTTTGGATGCCTTATGGTTCACGGTAAAATTCGCAGTAGTTTCAATAATCACAATTAATCTTTTTGCCTTTTTATTGGCTCTTGCTCTTACAAAAGGCATAAAAGGCACCAACCTTTTCAGGGCAGTGTTTTTTATGCCTAATCTTATTGGCGGCATTGTTTTGGGCTACATCTGGCAGGTTATTATTAACGGATTTTTGCTTTTTTGGGGTGTTGATATTACCGTAAATGCCGACTACGGATTTTGGGGCCTTGTAATCCTTACAAACTGGCAAATGATTGGTTATATGATGGTTATTTATATAGCAGGAATTAATAACATCCCACCTCAGCTTATTGAGGCGGCAAAAATTGACGGAGCAACACCTTTACAGATTTTAAGAAAAATAACCCTCCCACTTACAATGCCCTCCTTCACCATTTGCACCTTTTTAACACTTACAAATTCCTTTAAGCTGTTTGACCAGAACCTCGCCCTTACCGCAGGCGCCCCAAATAGAGAAACCTCTATGTTGGCGCTAGATATTTACAACACCTTTTACGGAAAAATAGGCTACGAGGGAGTAGGTCAAGCCAAGGGTGTAGTTTTCTTTTTATTGGTGGCGGGACTAGCCCTTTTACAGCTTTATATAACAAGAAGCAGGGAGGTTGAGGCATAATGGAGATGCGAAAATCCAAAAGCATACCCACCTTTATTTTATTGGTTATTTTGGCGGTGCTTTTCATTGCCCCCGTTTTTGTTGTTTTAATTAACTCCTTCAAAGGACAGTTTTATATTTCCGACGCCCCCTTTTCTCTGCCAAACGCACTTACCTTTTCTGGACTCACAAACTACCTCAACGGCATAGAAAAAACAGGCTTTTTTACCGCCTTTTTATACTCTCTTTTTGTAACGGTAGGCTCGGTTTTGCTCCTTACTCTCGGCGCCTCTATGACCTCCTGGTATCTAATCAGAGCAAAAAATAAGGTTTCCACCCTTCTTTACTACCTTTTTGTATTCAGTATGATTGTACCCTTTCAAATGGTAATGTTTACAATGTCCAAAATCGCAAATATTTTAAATTTGGATAATCCCTTGGGATTAATAATTCTGTATTTGGGATTTGGTGCCGGTCTTTCTATTTTCATTTTCAGCGGATTTGTTAAAGCTATTCCTTTGGAGATTGAAGAAGCCGCCGTGGTGGATGGTTGCAACCCCATAAAGATGTTTTTCAGCGTGATTTTTCCCATTTTGCGACCAACAGCCGTAACGGTAGCCATTTTAAACACTATGTGGATATGGAACGACTACCTTTTGCCCTACCTTACAGTAGGCAACGACTACAAAACAATTCCCATTGCAATTCAGTATTTGCAGGGTGGTTACGGTGCCAGAGATATGGGTGCTTTAATGGCGATGCTTGTACTTGCAATTATCCCTATAATAGCGTTTTATATTATCTGCCAAAAATATATTATAAGGGGTGTTGTTGCGGGTGCAGTAAAGGGGTAAGTTTATGAAAAAGCAAAAACCTTTTCCCCGCGGACACGGAATTTTAATGCCCATTTTTTCATTAAACAGTCAATACGGCATTGGCACATTGGGTGAAGAAGCCAAATCCTTTTTAGACTTTTTATCCAGAGCAGGGTGTAATATGTGGCAGCTTTTACCCTTGGGGCCAACGGGCTACGGTAACAGTCCATACCAGTGCTTTTCTGCATTTGCGGGTAACAGTTATTTTTTAAATCCCGAATGGTTTTTAAAAATGGGTTGGATAAGCTCAGAGCTTCTGCAAAAATTTAAAATCCCTAATACGGGAAGGGTGGATTACGGCTACCTGTACCAAAACCGTAAAGAGCTTTTGGGCGAAATTTTTTCGCAGTTCAAAAAATACGCAACCGTTAACCAAAAAAATGAACTTAAAGAATTTAAAGAAAAAAATGATTACTGGCTAAAGGATTACACCGTTTTTTTAGCCTTAAAGGAGCATTTTAACGAATGTGGCAGAGGTGAGTTTCCAAGGTTCAAAACGAAAAATGAAGCCGCCCTTTTATTTGCCGAAAAAAACCTTAAAAATGAAATGGAACGCTTTGCCTTTTTAGAATACGCCTTTGAAAAGCAATGGAGCGAGATTAAGGCTTATGCCAAGCAAAAGAAAATACTGCTTGTTGGAGATATCCCGTTATATGTGGCAAATGACAGCGCCGATGTGTGGGCAAATCCTCAGCTTTTTCAATTAGATGACTTGGGAAATCCTACAGATGTTGCAGGTGTTCCCCCCGACGATTTTTCATCTACAGGTCAGCTTTGGGGTAATCCTCTTTACAAATGGGAAAACCACGCTTTAAACAGCTACGCTTGGTGGAAGGCGAGAATTTTTCGCCAATCGGAGTTTTTTGATGTTATAAGAATAGACCATTTTATAGGTATTTCAAATTATTATTCTATTCCCGTTGATGCAAAAAATGCCATAAACGGGGAATGGAAAAAAGGCCCCCGTGAGGAGCTTATAAATGCTTTTTTAGAGGCATCAAACGGCATTAAGTTTATAGCAGAGGATTTAGGTGTAGTCACAAAGGATGTTAGAAAACTTATTAAATCAAGCGGTTTTCCCGGTATGAAAATACTGCAATTCGCCTTTGATGGCAGTGATAACCCTAATTTGCTTCACAACATTCCTAAAAACGCTGTTGTTTACACAGGCACACACGATAATCATACGGCGGTTGGATTTTTTAATTCCTGCACAAAAAACGAGCGTAAAAATGCCCGTAAATATATGAATGTTAAGCAAAACAAAGTTCTTGCCTATTCGCTTATAAAAGAGTGTCATAAAAGCCGGGCAAACACCGTTATTATACCTCTTTATGACTATTTGATGCTAGATGACCAAGCGCGGATTAACCTTCCCGCCACCACCAACAACAATTGGGAGTGGCGGGTTACAAAAGCCCCCGACAATATGTTGGCTGATGAAATTCGCGCCCTTGCTGATATTTACAAAAGATTATGAAAGGATGCCTTGTTTAATGGAAGATATTTTTAAAAAATCCCTTGAAGCTAATTTGGAAAAGCTTGCCGCAGGTCCCAATAAAAATGTAGAAAAAGGTATTAACCGAGCAGTTTCTGCGGCTCTTTTAGATGTAATTTGCAGGCTTCCCACAAGAAAACCCGCTACACCCCGCGCGGCATATTTTTCGGCAGAATTTTTGCCCGGTAGCTTTGTAATGGGTAGTCTTGCCAATTTAAATTTATGGGATATTTGCAAACAAATTCTAACACAAAAGGGTTATAGCGCCGAATGTCTTTGCCGTCCGAGAGACCCCGCACTGGGCAACGGCGGTCTTGGCAGACTTGCCGCTTGCCTTATGGATTCAGCCGCCGCCACCGATATCTCCCTTGACGGCTACGGAATTCGCTACCGCTACGGAATTTTTAGGCAAGGCATAAAGGATTTTAGCCAAACCGAAACCCCCGATATCTGGCAAGAGGATTGCCCCCTTGAAAAGGAGCGCCGTGACCAAGCCGTAGTTGTTCATTTTAGCGACGAGGATGTTTTAGCAGTACCCTTCGATGTTCCCATAGTGGGCAAAAATAAAATCAACCGTCTCAGGCTTTGGAGCGCCGAAGCAATCACCCCCATAGATTTCCAAGCCTTTTGCGATGGAGATTTTTGCTCTGCCTTCAAGCAGATGAATAATGCCGAAGCTATTTCGGGATTTTTATATCCGCCCGACAATACCGAGGCGGGAAAAATTCTTCGCCTGAAGCAACAATACTTTTTTTCTGCCGCTTCCCTGAAATCCATATTACGGGATTTTGAAAAAATCGGCAAACCGATTAATCTTTTATCCGACTATATTAAAATTCAGCTAAACGACACCCACCCCACGGTGGCAATCCCTGAATTGCTTCGCCTTTTGTGTGAAGAATACGGCAGAGATTTTGAGACCGCCTTTAAAATTTGTGGCGAAATTTTTTCGTACACTAATCACACCGTTATGGCAGAGGCTCTTGAATGTTGGGAGGAAGGGCTTTTCTGCAAGGTACTGCCAAAGGTTTATCCTTATATAGTTATGCTTAACAATCATTTAAGGCAAAGGCTTGTGGGTACCGAAGCTTTAAACCAATTGTTAATAATAAAAAACTCGGTTATTCATATGGCGAATATGGCGGTTTATGTGAGTCATAAAATCAACGGAGTAGCAAAAATTCACAGTGAGATTATTAAAGAGTCCATTTTTAAAAATTTCTATGGAATTTATCCCGAAAGGTTTTTAAACATCACCAACGGAATTGCTCACAGAAGGTGGCTTTGTCTTGCCAATAAAGGGCTTTGTGAATTTGCAGATAACAGAATTGGTACCGAGTGGAGAGAAAATCTTCCCCTCTTAGAGCAGCTTGAAAAATTCAACTCAACCGCCGATTTGGATGAGCTTGCAAAAATTAAATCGGATAATAAAAAATCACTTGTTAGATATTTAAAAAGTGATTTTGGCTTATCTGTTGACCCCGACTATATGTTCAGTGTACAAATTAAAAGAATACACGAATACAAGCGTCAGCTTTTGAACATTTTGTCGGTATTGGGGCTTTATATCGACCTTAAAAACGGTGAGCTTAAGGATTTTTATCCCACTGCCTTTATTTTTGCGGGTAAGGCGGCTCCCTCTTATTACAATGCAAAGCAAATAATTAGGCTTATAAATGCTGTTTCAGCCCTCATTGAAAGGGACGAAGCCGCCAGAAAATATTTCAAGGTTTTATTCATTCCCGACTACAATGTTAAAAACGCAATGAAAATAATCCCCGCCGCAGATTTATCGGAACAGCTATCCACCGCAGGTACTGAAGCCAGCGGAACGGGTAATATGAAGCTCAGTCTTAACGGAGCGCCAACAATAGGTACCCTTGACGGGGCAAACATTGAAATTGTAGACTATGCGGGGCAGGAAAACAACTATATATTCGGAGCAAAAAAAGAACAGCTTCAAAAGCTTGAAGCTTACGACCCTATGGACATTTATTACTCCAGCGACCGCATAAGCCGAGTGTTAGACCTTTTAAAGCAGGGCCCCGCAGGTGATTTCACCCATCTTTTCAACTCCCTTTTATTTGGAGAAAATGCCGACCGATACAAGGTGCTTTTGGACTATCCCTCCTACCAAAACGCCCGATTAGAGGCGAATGAGGATTACAAAAACAGTAGGGTTTATTCTCAAAAGGCTTTGAAAAATATTGCCGCCGCATCTCATTTTTCTGCCGACCAAACAGTAAAAAATTACAACCGAAAAATTTGGAATGTTTAAAATTTAACGGTTGCTTAATTTTGCATTGACTTTCACCTTCATATGAGTTATTATTAGGCTATGGAGGTGCTTTTATGAAACAAAAACAAGATTTTATGTGGGCTACACTGGTTCACTTTGGCACGAATATGTGGTACGATGTATGCGACAAGGGACACGAAGCCTTTACCAAGCTTTGGGAAATACCGGGCTCTGCTGAAATGCGTCTTGACAAGGACATTTGGATTAAATATATGGACTATTTAAAGCAAAGCGGTATTAACACCCTTATTATTGATATTGGTGACGGAGTAATTTACGACTCGCACCCCGAAATTGCCATAAAGGGCTCTTGGACTAAGGCGGATTTTTTATCCGAGCTTGAAAGGCTTAAAAATATGGGCTTTAACCTTATTCCCAAGCTTAATTTTTCCTCCTGCCACGATATTTGGATGAAGGAATATTCCCGTATGCTTTCAACGCCAACCTATTACAAATTCTGCGAGGATATTATTGATGAGGTTTGTGAGATGTTCAAATCTCCATACTTCCATATTGGAATGGACGAGGAGGACTACGAAACCCAAAAGCACTACAGCTATGCCGTTATACGCAGCGGGGAGCTTTGGTGGAATGACCTGTATAGAATTATAAAAGCGGTAGAAAAAAACGGTTGCCGCCCCATTATGTGGACCGATTATATGCGAGAACATCCTGAAGAATTTTTAGAAAAATGCCCTAAATCGGTAATTGCCTGCAACTGGTATTATATGAACAATTTTGATAAAAATCGCTCCAGAGATGACGAAATAAGAATTCGCCCATTTGAGCTGTTAGAGCAACACGGATTTGACCAATTCCCCGGCGGAAGCAGTTGTTTTAGTGACGAAAATTTTAATTCTCTTACCCAATATTGCAAAAAAACAATCTCTGATGAGCATTTTCTAGGTATGCTTCAAACCACCTGGACAATGGTTACCGAGCCTTGGTATAAAACCTTAACCCACGCCGCCGACCTTGTTGCCGAAGCTAAAAAAAGATTTTAGTTTTATTGCGGGATAGTTTTTATCTTTGGACTAAACCTCGTTCCGCGCCCGACATCAGAAATCTAACATCTAAAAAAGGGAGGAAGTGAAAAACGCTCACTTCTTCCCTTTTTATTATTCCTTTTTATTTTTTGACTCTTTTGTTTCTGTTTTCATTGCTGAAAGCATTTCCTCGCAAACAAACTTACCCGCTGTTGAGAGTATAGCGGATTTTAATATAAATCCGTTAATATCATCCTCTGCCTCGGTGTTTAAGGTTACCCCTTGCTCATCCCCCTCAAAAAAAGGTTCGCCCATATTAACAAAGGGAATTACATTTTCATAAATATTGCAAAACTCATTGTAGAGTTCGCTTATTGTTTTGCTTTCTAAATTGGATTCTATTATCTTTACAATTGAGGATATTGGAAGGGTTTGCTTTAAAATGCAAATCATAACAAGATAGGCTAAATGCTCGCGGCTATACTTCTTTTTATTTGGGGCAGGAATTATTTTTAGTTTAACATAGTTGTTTATTATGGAGGGGGTTATAAGCTTGCTTTCCTCCTCGCCCGCCTTGTTGTAAAGCTCCAATGCCTTTTCCATAACCGCAACAACCTGATCCATATAAAGCTCAATGTCGGGAAAGGAATTCCAGCGCGGAAGCTTATGATTAGCAAGCTTTTCGCAAATTAGTGTGTATCTTTGTTCTAAAATAAATTCATCGTCAAAATTCATTATTTTTCTTCCTTAATAGTATTGTATAATATATTTATAACAAATGATTTTGAAAAAGTCAATAACTGCTTTCAAAATTAACAATAAATGTTTACAAATAGCACTTGACAGAATAAGCAAAATCAATTATACTAGTTTTGGAAACTAGATACAAGGAGTAAAATTTATGAGTTATACTATTGTTACCGATTCTTCATGTAATCTTACTGCAAAAATGATAGAGGATTACGGTGTTGAAATAATTTCACTTAAATATTTTGCAGGTGAAAAAGCTTTTGAAAGCTACACAAAAGGTGTTGATCCCGATTTCAAAGCCTTTTATAATATGGCACGAAAAAAAGAGCCCCTTTCCACCACACTTGCCTCTCCCGAGCTTTGCGAACAAACCTTTGATAGAATTTTAGCAGGTGGCAGTGACCTTATTTACATAGGCTTTTCCTCTGGACTTAGCGGTACATATCAGGTTGCTCACAATGTTTTGGAGGAGCTTAAGGAAAAATATCCCGACCGCAAAATTTATGATGTAGATTCTTTAGCTGCCTCCCTTGGTCAAGGCCTTTTGGTGCATTACGCAGTAAATAAGAAAAACGAAGGCGCTACTATTGAGGAGCTTCATCAGTGGCTTATGGATAATCGCCTTAATCTTTGCCATTGGTTTACGGTAGATGATTTATTCTACCTGAAGCGTGGCGGCAGAGTTTCGGGCGCCGCCGCCGTAATGGGTACTGTGCTTAGCATTAAGCCCGTTATGCATGTAGACAACAACGGTAAGCTTATTCCCAAAGCAAAGGTTATTGGCAGAAAACGCGCAATAGAAACCCTTGTTAGTAAAATGAAGGAAACCGCCATAAATCCTGCCGAGCAAACAATATTTATTTCCCACGGTGATTGCTTAGAGGACGCCGAGCTTTTAGCCGACCTTGTAAAAAATGAGCTTGGTGTTAAGGAAGTTTTTATTCATTATATTGAGCCCGTTATAGGTTGTCACGCAGGTCCCGGCACACTCGCCCTTTTCTTTATGGGAACACAAAGATAAATACGGTTAGAATTTAAATGGGGAAGAAATGATGATTTTTCATTTCTTCCCCATTTTAGATGTCAGATATTAGATGCAAGATAAATAAACCGATAAATTGAGGGATGTTTTTAGAATAGTCCCTTTATTATCTTTGGTCTGAATCGTGCATTTCTGCGAGTTCTCTTTGTTTTTCAACAAGGGGAGTATCCTTTCCGCCCAAGCTTTTTATATATTCAACTATTAACATTCTTATAACCGCCATTACGGGAACGCTTATTAAAATTCCCACAAATCCGAAAAGTCCGCTACCTATCATAATGGCTAAAAGAACATAAATGGGACGAAGTCCTACAGATTCTGCAACTATTCTTGGCTGAATTAGGTTCGCATCAAGCTGTTGAACCACAATAATGCATACAAGGGCAATAACCGCCTTTAAAATATCTCCGCTGGAGATAATGGTTACAAGCACAACCGCAACGCCGCCTATTATTGAGCCAAAATAGGGAATAATGTTACAAAGTCCCATTAAAATTCCTAATAGCAATGCATAAGGCAAGCCTATAATAGCAAAAACAATAGATAAAATAACGCTTACTATTGCCGAATCTATAAGCTGACTGTAAATGTACCCGTAAAATATGTGGGATGAGCGCTTTGCCACACCGCCGAGTCTTGAAACGCGCTCCCTTGGAATAACAAGACTAAGGAGCATCTTTGCAACCTTTATAAGGTGATTTCTACCCAGTAACACATAAATTGATACAACAAACGCCATAAAAATATCCACAATTGTACCGGTAGCGCCCACGATTTCACCTGCGTATTTACCAACCGAGCCTATATCAAAAAAGCTTAAAATACTGCCTACGCTAAGATTGTTTAAAAATCCCACAAGGTCAAAGCCTAGTATTTTACCATCGGTACCAGCCATATTTTTAAGGTATTCTATTGCAGAATTATAATATGTCGGCAAATTCTGAACAAGATTCATTGCACTGCCAAAAAGTCTTGGCAAAAGCAGATAAAGAATAACCGCAAGAATTATAAAAAGAGCTAAATAACAGCTTAAAACCGAAATTCCCTTTGCGTTGTTTTTTATGAACCTCTTTTCACTTTTAAGACATAATCTTTCAAGAGCAAAGGCAGGTTTGTAAAGTATAAATGCTATTATAATACCGCCTATGAAGGGGCTAATAACACTTATAACATCAAAGATTGTAGCGAAAACCTGTGGCAAACGGTCAACAATTTTGTAAAAAACTATTATTGCCACAACAAACAAAAACAATGGCAACCAAAATCTTCTGAAATTTGAAATACCTGCTTTTTTATTTTGCATAAATACACTTCCTTTAATTTTCAACTTTCAATTGATTAAAAAACGCCTTAAAACTGCATTTGATGTGGACGCGGAACGAGACTTTTGCGGTGATTAAAACCTATTCGTAATTGGATCAAACGCCACGCGTTTGCCCGTCGCCGCGGATAACAAATTTAACGGTGGTTAAATCCTTAATTCCCATTGGGCCTCTGGCGTGAAGCTTACCTGTGGATATACCAATTTCGGCACCCATACCAAACTGACCGCCATCGGTAAATCTGGTAGAGGCATTTACATAAAGGGCTGCCGCGTCGAGCCCATTTACAAATATTTCGGCATTTTTATAGCTCTCGGTAATAATGCACTCGCTATGACCTGTGGAGTATTTTCTGATATGCTCCATAGCGTCATCAAGGCTATCCACTACACGCACCGCCAAAACATAATCCAAAAACTCAGTAGCATAATCATCATCGGTAACGGGAACTGCATTTTTTAAAATAGCACAGGTGCGCTCACAACCCCTAACCTCGGTATTATGCCTCAAAAGTGCCTCGTTAATAAGGGGCAAAACCTTTTGAGCTATATTTTTGTGTACCAGCAAGGTTTCAAGGGCATTGCAGACAGAGGGACGCTGACATTTTGCGTTTTCCACAATGTTAACCGCCATATTAAGGTCGGCAGTTTCGTCCACAAAGGCGTGGCAGTTGCCCACACCCGTTTCAATTACGGGTACGGTTGCGTTCTCTACCGTTGCACGAATAAGGGAGGCTCCACCGCGCGGAATAAGCAAATCAAGATATTTAAGCTTCATAAGCTCGGTTGCGGAGCTTCTTGAAGTATCCTCCACCAAATCCACCGTACCTTCGGGAAGTCCAACCGCCTCTACAGCCGATTTTAAAACCTTCATAATTGCAAGATTGGAGAAAATTGCCTCCTTGCCACCGCGCAAAATAACGGCATTACCCGCCTTGATGCAAATTCCGAAGGCATCAGCGGTTACATTTGGTCTTGCCTCATAAATAATCCCCACAACACCTAACGGTACGCGGATTTTTGAAATTCTTATACCGTTTGGACGGGTTATTCCCTCTACAATTTCGCCCACGGGGTCGGTTTCGGCGGCAATTTCTTTAAGTCCCTTTGCCATATCTGCAATTCGCCCGTTGGTAAGGCGAAGTCTGTCTATAAGAGATTTTGTAAGCCCTGCCGCTTTGCCTGCTTGAATATCCTTTTCATTTTCTGCTATAAGCTCTGCCTCATTTTCAATAAGCATATCTGCCGCTAAAAGCAAAAGCTTGTTTTTCTGCTCACTTGAGGCAGATGCTAATACTGCTGCCGCCTTTTTTGCGGCTATGCCAAGTTGTTCAACTGTTTTCATTTATTTATTCTCCCGTCAAGCTTGGTTCAAAGAATGTACCCACCGAATGACCGTCAAAAAGGTCATAAAGAAGGGCTGGATTATCTCCCGACATTACAACAACACCTATTCCGCGAAGGGTGGCAAAGCGCGCCGCCTCTAACTTGGTGTGCATACCGCCCGTACCGCGGTTAGAGCCGCTTCCCCCCGCCGCATTAAACATTTCGTCGGTGATTTCCTTGACTCTGCAAATGAGACGCGCATCCTCATTTTCTTTAGGATTACTGTCATAAAAGCCGTCTATATCGGTCATTATTATAAGAGCATCGGCAGAGGATAAATCAGCAACAATAGCCGAAAGATTATCATTATCGCCAAACAGAATTTCCTCAAAGGAAACACTGTCGTTTTCATTAATAACGGGAATTGCATCCATCTCCAAAAGGGCTTCGATGGTGTTTATAACATTGTTTCTGCGCTCCTCATTATCAATAACATCACGGGTTATGAGAATTTGGGCGGGAACATAGCCGTATTCAGAGAAAAAGCGGTCATAAATGCTCATTAAATCACATTGACCGATTGCCGCTGCCGCCTGTTTTTCCCTTGTTGTTGTGGGGCGCTGTTTAAGACCGAGCCTACCCACACCAACGGCAATGGCGCCCGACGAAACAAGCACAACCTCCTTGCCGCTGTTTTTAAGGTCGGAAACAACGCGGGCTAACTTTTCTATTTTTCTAAGATTTGGCTTTCCGTTATCATAGGTTAAACTTGAAGAGCCGATTTTTATTACAATTCTTTTTGCATCCTTAATATGCATTTTTAAAACCTTCTTTGAACAGAGAATTGATATTTTACCCTCTGATTTAAATATTTATATATCCGTTGGGGGTAAAGATTTTGCCGCCGACTCCCTTTAAGGGGGCGGTGCGCCAATCTCCCGTAAAGCCTGCCGTATGGCGATTAAGCTCCACACCCAGCATATTTTCAATTAATATGCCCACAAATGAGCCAAACATAGGATGATTGAGTGAGCCTTTACCATTTAAGTTTTCACAAAGAGTGGTGCAACCCAGCCTGCTTACCATACTTGTAATAGAGGGCGCATTGGCATTTGTAAGCAATTCAATTGCCACATCACCCATATCGGCATCAAAAAAGGCTTTTATAAGTATTGGAAAACCTAAAATACCGGTATCCAGACTGCCGCCCTTATAACCCTCAAGGGTGGGGATTATTTCATCCAGAGTTGCCGCGCCCGCTGCATAGGCAAATAGGGGCGATGCCTGCTTGCCGCAATCCCAAATGCCATCTGCAAAAAATTCATTGCGTATGGCAAGGCGCTTGGCATTGATTTTATTTTCTATTTCGCCCGATACACCGTAATCACCCAAAATTTCGGCAATCTGCTTTAACATACCAAGCTGCTCAGTATAAAGGCAGGTGTTTACATAGCCTTCGGTAAGCTCAACCTTTTCGGGGGTACACCACTCACCAAGGCACCAGCCGCCCTCTTCTTCACGGACAACTATGTTGTTTTCACTGCGGCTTTCCATATAATCCACAAAGCGGAGCATATTTTGGTAATATTCCTCTAAAATATCAAGCTCACCGTAATGGAGATAATACTGCCATGGAACCACTATTATTGCACCGCCCCAGCCTGCAGGACCGCCACCGCCACCGCCAAAGGGGGCGGTATGCTGAATGTGACCCGATTTTTTGCACTGACCGTCTGCAATATCTCTTATCCATTTGCGGTAAAAGCTACGGCAATCGGCAAGGTACATAGCAGAGGATGCTGTAAGCTGACCGTCACCCGTATAACCAAGCCGCTCGCGGTGGGGACAATCACTTGGCACTCCGCAGTGCATATTGCTCCACTGGGTATTTTGATATATTTCTACCGTTTTATTTAAGAGTTCGTTGGGAGATGAAAAACTGCCTTCCGGCTTTAAATCCGCTCTGATTTCCAAAACTGTTACATCGTTAACATAGCCTTCAACCTTAAAATATCTAAACCCATGCCACACAAACATTGGCGAAAACTTTTCGTTTTCCTTGCCCGAAGCAACAAAGGCATCGGTTTGAACATCCTTACCTGCCGAACCTGTAGAAAGTTCACCTTCGGCATCTGTCTTTAATCTTTCGGCAAAGGTTAAAGTGATTTTTTCGCCATATTCTGCCGATGTGGTAACCTCCACAATTCCGCTTAAATTTCTGCCCGCATCATAAATTGTGTAGTCTTCATTTTTAAATACCACACTTGGTTTAATTCTATTTACAACCCTATCGGCAGGGAAATAGGCGGCACGGAGAACTGCATTTTGTGGTGGATAAACCATTACCGATGAAATTTCACCGTCGCCGAAAAGAGCCGGAGTTAAGGGCGTTTCCAGATAATGCATTTCACCGATAAAAAGTTGATTGTAAATTATATTGCTTTCAACCGACTCAAATTCATCATCGGAAATAAGGGTATCGTTTTTGGTTTTAAGCATTAGTTTGATTTGAGGTTCACCGTATTCCATATGACCCTCGTCAATTCGGGCACACTGATTATACCAGCCGTTACCTAAAATGATGGCTATATGATTTTCTCCAACCTCTAAAAGATTTGATACATCATAGGCTCTGTAATACTGGGAATAAGAAAATTCATCATTAAGAGGATAAATAAGTTTCATATGGTTGAAATCACGCTTATGATAATCGGAATTAACGGCAAAATATTCATCACTTACCAAAACACCGTTTATATAACACTTAGAAAAGCCAAGTGTTAAAAGGTACAAAACTGCATTTTCGGTGGATGAAACCTCAAAGCTCTTATGAAGAATAGGCGCGGTATCTGAAAAGGCGGCGCCTATATACTCGGCATTTTCAAAATCCCCCAAAAGTCCCACCTTAAAGGGAACCTCTGCGGTATCGGTTTCGCCTTTTTCGTTTATAAGGGTAATACCAAAAAAGTAATCCTCCAGCCGTGTTAATTCGGTTTTGGCAAAAACATAAGGGATTTTAAAATCCTCACTGCACTGCCAAACAACTTCACCGTTTTTGTTTTTTATTTCTGCCTGAAGCTTTTTTGGTTCAAATTCCTCATACTCAAAAGTAAGGCGATAGGGTGGCTCTGCCGCCAACTGATTTAAATTATCACATACGCGCAAATTTTTAATCATTTTAAAAACACCAACCTAATCTATATCCTTACCACAGCAACGCTTATATTTTTTACCGCTTCCGCAAGGGCAAAGGGCATTTTTGCTTACAACACCTTTACCGCGGACGGTGCGATTAACACTGCCGTCATCAGAGGAGCCTGTTTCTTCAGCTACCTTTTCACGCTTGATTTCCTCGGCAGTTTTATACTCATTAACAAGTATTTTTATAGCCGTTTCTCGACGAATAGACTCAATCATTTCATTGAACATATCTGTACCGTCATTACGGTATTCAATAACGGGATTATGCTGACCGTAGCTACGGAGTCCCACACCCTGACGCAGCTCATCCATAGCGTCAATATGCACCATCCAATGCTCGTCAACCGTTCTTAAAAGCACGGTTCTTTCAATTTCGCGCATTTTTTCTTCGCCGTATCTTTCTTCCTTAGCGTCTAAAAATTCTTCGGCACGGGTGGTAAAGAGCTTTTCAATATCTTCATATTCAAGATTATTAAGGTCATCAACAGTATATTCTAAATCGCCTTGTTTTAAAAGCCACGCAAAATTCTCCCTTAAAAAGGCGAAATTCCACTCATCGGGAGTTGCGCTAGCGTCAATGTGCTTTTCAATTTCTTCGGTTAAGGTTTTAGCAACCATACCACGGATTTTTTGCTTAATGTCCTCACCGTCCAACACCTGATTACGCTGTTTATAGATAAGGGCGCGCTGTTGGTTCATAACATCATCGTATTCCAAAACTCTTTCACGGATGCCAAAATTTCTAGCCTCTACTCTGCCCTGAGCGCTTTCGATGGTGCTTGAAAGTACACCCGTTTGGAAAGGCATATTTTCATCCACCTTGAAAACCGTCAGAAAGTGACTTAGCTTATCACCCGCAAAAAGACGCATTAAATCATCTTCAAAGGAAACATAAAATCTTGTGTTACCGGGGTCACCCTGACGACCTGCACGACCGCGAAGCTGATTATCTATTCGGCGGGATTCGTGACGCTCTGTGCCTATGATGAAAAGACCGCCTGCCTGCTTTACCTTTTCGGCTTCGGGAGCAATCTGAGCCTTGAATTTTGCCATATAATCAGCAAATTTTTCTCTGGCGGTTAAAATGTCGGTGTCATCTGTATCGGCATAGCCTGTGGCTTCGGCAATGATTTCGTCACTATAGCCTTCGGCTTTAAGCTCTTTTCTTGCCAAAAATTCAGCATTACCGCCAAGCATAATATCGGTACCGCGTCCCGCCATATTTGTAGCAATGGTAACGGCGCCGAGCTTACCTGCCTGAGCAACAATTTCAGCCTCTTTTTCGTGGTGCTTTGCATTGAGAACATTATGAGGAATATTCTCCTTTTTAAGCATAGCGCTTAAAATTTCAGATTTTTCAATTGTAACGGTGCCAACCAAAACGGGCTGACCTTTGGCATAACATTCCTTTATTTGATTAATAACCGCAGTGAATTTTGCAAGCTCGGTTTTATAAACGATATCGTCATTATCCTCACGGATAACAGGCTTATTTGTAGGAATTTCCACAACATCCAAATTATAGATTTTTCTAAACTCGGCTTCCTCGGTAAGGGCAGTACCCGTCATACCCGAAAGCTTGGAGTAAAGGCGGAAAAAGTTTTGGAAGGTAATGGTTGCAAGAGTTTTGGACTCGCTTGCCACCTTAACCCCCTCTTTAGCCTCAATGGCTTGATGAAGTCCCTCATTATAGCGTCTGCCAAACATCAAACGGCCTGTAAACTCGTCAACAATAATAATCTCGCCGTCTTTTACAACATAGTCAACATCACGCTTCATAATGCCGTGAGCCTTTATTGCCTGATTAATGTGGTGGGCAATGGTCATATTTTCGGCATCGGTAAGATTATCAAGTTTAAATTCTGCCTCGGCTTTTTTAACACCCTGTGGAGTAAGAGTTGCGGTTTTTGCCTTTTCGTCTACAACATAGTCGCCGTCATATTTAGTATCCTCATCGCTTTTTTTGTCGTCGGTTTCGGTAACCTTAACCATTTTAAGACCTTTAGCAAAGCGATTTGCGGCGGTGTAAAGGCTGGTAGACTCCTCGCCCTTGCCCGAAATAATAAGAGGGGTTCTTGCCTCATCAATTAAAATGGAGTCAACCTCATCCACTATGGCAAAATTATGCTCACGCTGAACGCGATGCTCACTATAGATTGCCATATTATCGCGAAGATAATCAAAACCAAGCTCATTATTGGTGCAATAGGTAATATCGGCATCATAAGCGGCTTTTTTCTCGTCGTGATTCATACCGTGAATAATAAGACCAACCGTAAGACCTAAAAATCCGTAAAGCTTGCCCATCCACTCCGAGTCACGCTTTGCAAGGTAGTCGTTTACGGTAACAATGTGAACCCCCTTGCCCGAAAGGGCATTAAGATAGGCAGGAAGGGTTGCAACAAGAGTTTTACCTTCACCCGTTTTCATTTCGCTTATTCTGCCCTGATGAAGCACAATACCGCCCAAAATCTGAACGGGGAAATGACGCATACCAAGTACACGGGCACTAGCCTCACGGCAGGTAGCAAAAGCCTCGGGGAGAATATCATCCAAGGTTTCCATAGCAGAAAGTCGCTCTTTAAATTCTGCGGTTTTTGCCTTTAGCTCAGCATCGGTAAGCTTTTTGTATTCTTCCTCTAAGGAAAGCACCTTTTCCTGCAAAGGGGTAATTCTTTTAATCTCTTTTTTACTGTAATTACCAAACAGTTTTTCCAATAAACCCATATATAAAAATCCTTTCGATAAATGAATAAAATAATACATAATACATTATACCAAAAATCATACAAAAAATAAAGTATAAATTGTAAATAAATAATTCAAATTAAAATTTTCAGCCCCATAGTCGCATAAGTGACTATGGGGCTGAATTATAATCCATTTATAACATCTGTTTTATGCCATAAGCTCTTTATAAATTTTAAGGTACTCCCCTGCCGAGCGTTTCCAACTGTTGTCGCAGTTCATAGCGCGAAGGCATAGGGTTTTCCAGCCCTCGGCGTCCGAGTAACCTGCAAGGGCGCGCCAAACAGCCTCTAGCATATCGTGGGCGTTGTAGGTAGCAAAGGTAAATCCGTTACCCTCACCGTCACCGCTATCCTGAATGGTGTCCTTAAGACCGCCCGTTTCACGAACAATAGGAATTGTGCCGTAACGGAGCGCCACCATTTGGGCAAGTCCGCAGGGCTCACTTTTAGAGGGCATCAGGAATATATCGGCACCCGCATAAATTCGGTGGGCAAGCTGAGGCACAAAGCCAAGTCTAAGACCTACCTTATCGGGATATTTTTCCTTCATATCATAGAAAAATGTTTCAAACTCCCATTCTCCCGAGCCGAGTATTGCAAACTGAACATCTGCCTTCAGCATATCCTCAAAAACAGCCTTTACAAGGTCAAAGCCCTTATGACCTACAAGTCGGCTTACAATACCTATTACAGGAACATCAGCTCTTTCAGGCAATCCCATTTCCTTTTGAAGCTCGGCTTTATTAACAGCCTTGCCCGAAATATCATTCATAGAAAAGGCTTTATAAATAAGGGGATCGGTTTCGGGATTATAAACATCTGTATCAATACCGTTTACAATTCCGCTTAACTTAAACTGCCTTATTTTTAAAATCTCATCCAGCCCGTGAGAAAACCAAGGTGTTAAAATTTCTTCGGCATAGGTACGGCTAACGGTGGTTACTCGGTCGGCGCACTCAATACCGCCCTTCATAAGGTTTACACAGTCCTCGTACTCTACAATATGGGCAGACTCATCACCAAGACCTAAGACATCCTTCATAAGCTCATAGCCATATTTACCCTGATACTGAATGTTATGAATGGTGAAAACGGTTTTAATGTTTTGGTAAATACCATCGTGATAATATCTATCCTTATAAACGGGAATCATTGCGGTTTGCCAATCGTTGCAATGAATAACATCGGGTATAAAATCAATATGGGGAAGAATTTCCAAAACGGCACGGGAGAAAAAGGCAAATCTTTCGGCATCATCATAATGACCGTAGAGGGTATCGCGCTTGAAGTAATACTGATTATCCAAAAGATAATAAATAACGCCGTTTATATGGGCTTCAAAAACGCCACAATACTGTCTGCGCCAGGCAACAGGTACGGTAATGTGAGTTATAAATTTCATTTTACTGCGCATTTCTTCACTTATGGTGCCGTACAGAGGCAGAACAACACGACAACCTACAAAGCGATTTCTAAGCGCCTTCGGAAGGGCACCCGCTACATCGGCTAAACCGCCCGACATAGCAAAGGGATACGCTTCACTTGCGGCAAATAATACTTTCATTAATGTTTAATTCCTTTCGTTATAAATGCTGGATGATTTAAATGTAAAATTCAGAATGTTGAATGAAGAATTGTTTTTTAACCGATAAATTGAAATTTGAAACGCGAAACGCCTTTCAAGAAAAAATGTGGTAATTATACGGAACGACACATAGGTCGTTCCCTACGGTGCAATTCGCCGATTTGTGCAATAAATCCCAATTTATTGGATGCCACAAACCACGCCCGCGGGATTATTAATCGCCCGATTTATGGGTTTATACATTCGCGTGCATGGATGAAACGCCACGCGTTTCAATTAATTTTCAATTTCCTTTTTTTCAATTTTCAATTTGCGGCACTGCCCGAGGCTCAAGGAAGGGCTGTGGAGAAATTAACCTCGCAAGGCTTTAAGGAAAATTTTTCACAGTGCTTTTTTGGGGCGAGTGGCTGTGCTATTTGCACCGCCCGAGCCCCAAGGAAGTGCTGTGGAGAATTTAACTAAAGCCTAAACTTTAGCGGATTTGCGAATTGACATATAGTGCGTCGGCGCTCCACAAAGAGCTCTGCCTTCAGTAATTTCGGTGTTTTTATCGGTAATAACAAATTTTAAATCGGCGGCGCGGCGAACAATAGAATCCTGCATAATAATGCAGTTGGAAAGGGTTGCACCCTCCTCAATATGCACACCGCGGAATATAATACAGTTTGTAACCTCACCCTCTATTACACAGCCATCGGCAATGAGGGAATTGGAAACCTTGGAATTAAGTCCGTAACGGGTGGGAACATCATCACGGTTTTTGGTGTAAATGGGGCGTTCATTGGTAAAAAGCTCGGCGCGAACCTTTGGATTAAGCAGGGCAAAGTTTGCATTGGCATAGGATTCGGTGCCATCAATAACCCAAGCAAATTCCTTAACGGCATAGCCGAAGATTTTAAGCTGGTCAATCTTTGCCGAGATAACATCACGCCAACGACGGCTCATATTTTCTTCCCTAGCGGTTTTAACCAAATCCATAAGAAGGGTGCGCTCCATAATAACAACATCCAGACTGAAATTACAGGTAACACCATAATTTTCGGGTATACGAATTTTTACAACCCTGCCGTTTTTATCCATTTCAAAGGACATAATATCGTTTTTGCTTTTGGGAAGGGGACCGTTTTTATAGCCTATTGTAATATCGGCATCGGTTTCCATATGGTAGGCAAACATTTTAGAAATATCTATATTTCCAACCACATCTGCGTCACAAAGAACAATGTATTTTTCCTTGCTTCCTCTAAGATAACTCATAACTGTGTTAAGCGAATCTATATGACCTGCATCCATATTTACATCAGAGGTGAGATATGGGGGAAGAATGGAAAGTCCACCGCTTTTGCGGTCAAGGTCCCAAGGCTTTCCCGAGCCAAGATGGTCCATAAGGGAGTGGTAGTTATACTTAGGTATAATTCCAACCTTGGAGACGCCTGCATTTACAAGGTTTGAAAGAGGGAAATCTATCATACGGTATCTGCCGCCAAAGGGAACAGATGCCATAGAGCGAACCTCGGTAAGCTCGCGTATTAATTCGTCGTGAACATTGGCGAAAACCACGCCCATTACATTATTGTTTTTCATACCTTTTCACCCTCCTTTACCGATTCGGTAATCATTGCCTTAGCACTAACAAAGGCATCTTTTTCAATAGTGAGGTCGGCACCCACTACGGCAATACCCCAGTTACCTAAATCAGATACATCCTCCGGACGCTCGCCTACCGTAGCCCCGCCTTCAATAACTGCGTTTTCGGCAATTATTGCATACTGAACAGAGGCTCCGCTTTTAATAACCGCGCCGGGCATAATAAGGGAATCACGCACCTCGGCACCCTCTTCAACGGTAACATTATCAAAAAGAATGGAGAAATCCACCTTGCCTGCAACGGTGCAGCCTTCTGTAATAAGGGAGTTTTGAACCTCGGCGGTATCAGCAATATACTGAGGCGGCGCAGAGGGTGTACGGGAATAAATTCGCCAGTTAGGATCGGACAAATCAAGCTCCACCTTAGGATTAAGCAGGTCTAAATTAGCCTCCCAAAGGGAATCTATGGTACCAACATCCTTCCAATAATCTGAGAAGGAGTATGCAACAAGCTTTTCACCCGAACCCAGCATTGCGGGAATTATATTTTTACCAAAATCGTTTGATGATGAAGGATCGTCTTCGTCCTTTTCAAGATATTCACGAAGCACCCTCCAATTGAAAATATAAATACCCATAGAAGCAAGATTGCTTTTGGGATTTGCGGGTTTTTCCTCAAACTCATAGATGGTGCCATCGGGATTGGTATTCATAATACCAAAACGGGATGCCTCCTCTAAAGATACCTCCAAAACAGCTATGGTGCAGTCGGCTTTGGTTTCCTTGTGTTTTTTTAGCATTTCGGCATAATCCATTTTATATATGTGATCGCCCGATAAAATAAGTACATATTCAGGATTATATCGCTCAATAAAGGGGATGTTTTGGTAAATTGCATTTGCGGTACCCTTATACCAATCGGCGCCCTCAATTTTCTGATAAGGGGGCAAAATGTGAACACCGCCACTAAGTCTGTCCAAATCCCAAGGCTTACCTGAGCCAATATAATCGTTAAGCTCCAAGGGTTGGTACTGGGTGAGTACACCTACCGTTTCAATACCCGAATTAACGCAGTTAGAAAGGGGAAAATCTATAATTCTGTATTTTCCGCCGTAGGGAACTGCGGGTTTTGCTTGCTTTTGGGTAAGAACCCCAAGTCGGCTACCCTGACCGCCTGCCAATAGCATGGCAACACATTCTGTTTTTTTCAAAACCTCATCTCCTAATGGTTTATTTTTTATTCTGACTCCGCTTTAAGGCTTTTACCTTTGTTGCGGTATTTGGCACCTTTAATTTTTTACTGCAACGGTAATGCTGCAAGGACATTGCAGGCACCGTAAATTCTGCCGAAAAATCAAGAGAATGCATTGGTATTAACTCGCTTTTAATTTTGGTTATTCCACCACCGCTACCGCCAAAAGCTTTATGGTCGGTGGAAAAAATCTGCTCATATTCGCCGTAAAAGGGCAGTCCTATTCTGTAGTTTTTTCTTTCCACGGGCACAAAATTGCAAACCGCTATTATCTCATTGCCCGATAAATCAAACCTACGGAATGCGATTATACTGTTATTTATATCGTCGTGAGAAATCCAGCTAAAGCCCTGCCAACTGAAATCCTGTTGCCAAAGGGCGGGTTCACTTAAATAAAACTTATTAAGAGCCCTTACAAAATCCTGCATTTTTTTATGGGCTTCAAATTGGAGCAAAAACCAATCAAGCTGTTCATAATAACGCCATTCATTAAACTGGGCAAACTCCTGCCCCATAAATATAAGCTTTTTACCCGGATGTGCCATCATATAGGCATAAAAGGTGCGGAGAGAAGCAAATTTTAACTCATAATCCCCAAACATTTTGCCTATCATAGAGCATTTTCCGTAAACAACCTCATCATGGGAGAGTGGTAGAATAAAATTCTCGCTAAAGGCATAGAAAAATGAAAATGTTATGGCGCTGTGGTTGTATTTTCTGCCAAGGGGGTCAATGGACATAAATTTCAACATATCGTTCATCCAGCCCATATTCCACTTGAAGTTAAACCCCAGTCCCCCGTCATAGGTGGGCTTTGTAACCATAGGCCAAGCGGTAGACTCCTCGGCTATAAGCATTATTGACGGGCTTATATTAAAAACGCTTTTGCTAAGCTCGGACAAAAACCAAACGGCTTCTAAATTCTCATTACCTCCGTTAGAATTGGGACACCACTGCCCCGCCTCGCGCCCGTAATCCAGATAAAGCATTGAGGCTACGGCGTCCACACGAAGCCCGTCTATATGATATTCCCTTAGCCAAAAACAAGCTGAAGAAATTAAAAAGCTTGCGACCTCTACTCTGCCATAGTCAAAAACGGCGGTGCCCCACTGCTTATGCTCACCCTTTAAGGGGTTGGAGTATTCATAAAGGTGGGTGCCGTCAAAATTATAAAGCCCAAACTCATCCTTGGGAAGGTGGGCAGGCACCCAATCTAAAATAATACCTATGCCGCGAGAATGTAAAATATCAATAAAATTTTTAAAATCTTTTGGAGTTCCAAAACGGGAGGTAGGAGCAAAATACCCCGTTACCTGATATCCCCAGGAGCCGTCAAAGGGGTATTCGGTTATGGGCATAAGCTCAATATGAGTATAGCCCATATAGGTAACATAATCGGCAAGAGCCTCTGCCGCCTCGGTATAGGTAAGAGGCGCGCCGTTTTCCTTTTTTCGCCAAGACGGTAAATGCACCTCATATATATTAACGGGTGAGTTGTAAATATTTTTATTTTCCTGATTTTTAAGCCAATTTTCATCCCGCCAGATATAATCGTCCATACCAAAAATTTTGGAAGCATTAGCGGGTGGGGTTTCGGTATGAAAGGCATAGGGGTCAGACTTCAAAACCATTCTGTCATCTGCCGTAGAAACAGCGAATTTATATGATTCATATTCCTTAACATCAGGAATAAAAAGCTCCCATATACCGCCAAAGACCTGTTTCATTTTGTTTAAGCCCGTCTGCCAGCCGTTAAAATCGCCAACAACCCATACCGCCTTGGCATTTGGAGCCCAAACTCTGAACAGTACACCCTTTTGGGAGTTTATTTCGCACAGATGACCGCCTAAAAACTCATAGGCGTTATCTATGACTGTGTTACCCCAATTTTTGTTTACAGGAAAAATATTATTTGGCATAAAATAACATCCTTTTAAAAGCTCCTGCCAAACAATGGATACAATATTACTAATTTATTATACCACCATCTGCATTGCTTGGCAAGGGGAATTTTGTATATTTTAAATTGCAGATATAAATATTTGCATATTGATTTTTGTGCATTTATTACAAAAATGTAGTGTTTTTAACAAAAAGCAACAAAATAAAAGCCTTCTTTTTTGAATTTATATCTTTAATTTAATATCCCACATTTCAAAGAATATTATGCCGATATTTTTGTTTTTTAATAATTATATATAACCGTTGAAATTATAAAATAGATTAAATGACACAAATTCATTGGTTTATCTAACATCTAAAAAAGGGAAGAAGCGAAAATTATCACTTCTTCCCTTTTTTTAACTAAATTTTCTTATTTTATAAACTCTATTTTTGAAGAACCTTTTTAGTGGTATAAACAACTACCGAATAGGGTTCAATTACATCCCTTAAAACCGTTGTAGCATTTGTAAGCTTTAAATCGGGGGCTATAAGCTCGCCCTCTGCCGTACAGGTAATATCATTAACATTATAAACATGGCGGTAGAAGGTTTTGCCCTTTAAGGATTTTTCAAACTTAAGCTCGGTTGCTGTTTCGGTAATATTTGTATTAACAACCAAAATACTTAATTCGCCATCCTTATTCTCTGCCATAGCGGCATAAACACCCTCATAGGTGTCGTCGTCTCCGCGATATAGCTTAGACCCCTTTTCGCCAACAATATTAGCGGCAAGTGAGAAGGAATAGTATGGCGGGAAAACAATACTTGATTGCAGGAAGGTAGGCGCAACACCACACATATGAACGCCGTCTTTAAAGGAGTCAAGACTGGTAGAGCTGTTATTCGGCCATTGTTGGTCAAGCAGACTCCAAATAAAGGAGCTTTTCATACCGTAGTTCATAAAGCAAACCTGAGCCAAAGCCAACTGAACTCCGTTATAAGCGCTGTGTCTGGACTCGATAGATTCCTCTGCCTTGGGAGAACAGTTATATTCATCCCAAACAAAGTTAGAAAATGAGCCGACCTCGGTTTTATAATCCTCGGCGCAGGTCTTCCATAAATCGTAGTTATCCTTTGTAAGGTCATTACCGTAGTAATTATGAAGGGATACTAAATCACAGGCGTCGGGATCAATATGCTTTTTGAAATATTTATAGTAAAGGGTTGCATCTGTACCGCCCGCAAAGTTTGGTCCCATAATTTTAATATATTTGCGTATGCCCGCTTTTTTAAAATTAGCACTTACGGCGTTTATAGTCTGTGCTATATCCTTGGAAGCGGCATTTTTTATCTCATCATTAGAAACAATATCTGCCCATTCTTCCTTCCAAGTGGCATAAGGCTCGGTAGCAATGGAAATGGTAGTGGCATTTGTACAACCGTGAGCACGAAGCTGACGAACCGTTTCTGCCATAAATTCCGCAAAGTTTTCTATAGTGGCTTGTTGGTCACCAGGTACACGAATGGATTCGTGACATTCATTTTGTTGACCGGGTTTTTCAACCTTATTACCGTCACTACCCCAAGGATAGGTTGTGAAAAGGAAACTAGAGCAATACCAATGGTTAATTAAAACCTCTACACCGCCCTCTTTAAGTGCAAGGCAGTATTTGTATATTGCCTGCATTTGGTCGCTTTCCCAGTTAAAGGCTTTTGCTTTGGAATCCCAGGAATCGTCTATTGAGTAAAATGTTCTTGCCATTGTAATACCCGAATTTATAACACGCTTAATTTCAGCATTTGCCATTTTTTCGGTGTAATTTCTGCCATAAATATCATCAGTTCTGAAGGGGAAGGCGTGATAAACACCGCCAAAGCCCATAAAGTCATCCTGAACGGCTTTTGAGTTGTAGATGTTTAAAGATGCCGTAAGCATATCGTCATATTCAAATTCATCATCTGCCTCGGTATCCTCTAAATCGTCATACCAAACATCTTCTTCGGTGGTATCCTCCTCACTGCTTGCTTCGTCAGTATCTTCTACCTCTGAAACATCCTCATTTGAAGATACCTCAGAGGAAACATCTGAGGAGCTGTTCACAGTATCCTCTTTTTCACTGCAAGCGCCAAGAGCAGAAACTGCAATGGCTAATACCAAAACAAAATATAATGCTTTTAATAAATACTTATTCATTGCAAATTCCTCTCTTTCTTGAAATTAATAATGCGCTAATAGCAGTAAGAAGCAATAAAATCAAGGGCATTACTAAGGTATTATCGCCTGTAGACGGTGAAGCTGTAAAATCGCCGTCATAACTATCTTCATAACTGTCACTCAATGCATCAATAGAAGCACCTGCAAATTTTGACGGTAGCTTGCTATAATCCACCGCAGGCTGAACATAGTAGGGGTTAGGATCCTCCTCGTGCCCGAACTGTGATTTAAATAGGGAGAAATATTCAGATGAGCCTGCGCCTGCGCCCTCAACCACCAAATAAACAACGCCTGTAAGGTCGGTCATTATGCGTGCAGAATACAATTTATAATCGGTTGCATTTCCCTCAAACAGAGAGTTTTCAACCATATTTTTTCCTTCGCTATCCCAGGCAAGATAAACCTTACTGTTGCCGTAGACACCCTGCATAAGCGAGGCGGTGAGAACATAATCTCCGCGGGGGGCAAGCTCTAGTTTATAAATATTCTTTTCATTTTTATTGGGAGCTTTTTCAATTCCCTTTTCTGCCAAAATATTATAAAATTCCTCAGAGTAGGGATAGGCATAATCGGTGGCAATAACGCCTGACGGTAAGGGCTCAATGGTAATATAATCAATGAAGATAGAGAATGGGCCTGTCATATAAAGGGCAATATACGGAGCTGCTGCTTCGATTTCATAGGTCATTGTAATCCAGCCGTTTTGGTCCTTTTCATCTGACACGGTAACCATATTTGCTGTACCCGCCCATTTGTCACCCAATTTGGTAGTTTCTTTACTAAATAGAGAAGAATCAAATCTGCCTATGGGACCTTGAGAGGTATATGTCCATACATTTGATTGCTGAGTTGTATAATAAATACTGTGATAGGTTTGGGTTTTGGAGGCATTGTTATAACTATACACCTTATCCAGCTTAAAGCGAATGGAAACATAATATTTTTCGCCTACGGTAAGCTTGCCCATCTTTTCATCAAAAATGGCAAGGGCATATGTTCTGTTGCCTTCCTCAACATTATAATGCATAGAGTGTTTGCCGCTGTAAACATTGGGGTCATTTTCATTGGTAGCGGTGTAAATGGAAAATACATCAGAGGTTAAATAGGCACCTGCTTTATTGGGCCAGGTTTCATAATCCTGCTCAAAGGTACCCGCCTTTATCCAACGGGCGTAGAGGGTTAAATCACTGTCGGGGAAGGTGGAGATTGCAAAGGGACTGGTAAAATCCGCATCAGAATACCATCCGCCAAAGGCTTTTCCTTCAGGAGGTGTGGGGTTTTCAACCGTCATAGCAGCGCCTGCGGCACCAACCATAGACTCTTTTGCTTCGCCCTCACCCATTTCAAAATTAACGGTGACAATGGGAACCTCAACAACATTAAAATCGTCTACATAATAGGAAATATTGCCCCAGCTTGCAATACCGAAATAGGGCTTTTCGGCTATAAAGATATAGCTTATTTCCACCCATTCATTAAGCTTTGCATAGTCGGTGCCTATATATCTTATCTTTGCCAGCTTGCTATAGCTCCAAGGATTATCGCGAACACTAAGGTCGGTAAACTGAATTTCGCCGCCTGTTCCCAAATCCACAACCTTTAATTTAAAGGTTAGCCTGTAAGCCTTTCCAACAGTAAGGCTGGAATATTGGTCGGAAATAGTTGCAACGCGGGTTTTGTTAAAGTTGGTACGGAAAAGGGAATGTTCACCCTCATAAACATTTGTGTCGTTAGAATCGGTAGCGGTGTAAAGCTCAAAACCGCTATCAACACCAAAGGCTTGGTCGTAGCTTTCAAAATTCTGGGTTATAGCGCCGTTTTCAAGCCATTTAGCATAAAGGGTTGTGCTTTCTGCAGGGAATACATTACTGTTAAGAGGCTTTGTAAATTCGGCATTTTTAAACCATCCCGCAAAATAGTAGCCTTCCTTAGTAAGGGTGGGGAGCTTTAATTCCATTCCCGAAGCACCCATTAAGGGCTCACAGGTTGTGCCGTTATTGGTAACAATATCCACCTGAATATTAGCCTCTAAAGCCGTCCAGCTAATGGAGTCGAAGTAAAAATCATCGGCGCCGTAAAGCAAAATACCCATTGCCTTGGCTTCGGCGGTGAAGGTGTATTCGAACCTTTTCCACTGATTTACCGAGTCATAAGATGTGCCGAAATAAGGCAAAGTAATTCTTGTGTTTGTACTATATGACCATCCGTTTTTGGCATCATTAAGCTGAGTTATATCAATACCCGAACCTGTAGAGGTTACCGCCTTTACCCACATTTCAAGTCGGTAGGTTTCACCTACGGTGAGGTTTTTATCGGGATAAAGAGTAACTACTTTACTTCCGTTGGTATGAGCCCATTTTAAGGATTTTGTGCCATCCTTTACATTTTCGTCATTTTCATCGGTGGCGGTGTAAATGGAAAATCCTGTATCTGCCGATATTGTATTATTATAATTTTCAAAATTCTGCAAAATGTAGCCCTCGGACAACCATTTTGCATAGATTGTTGTATCTTCCTCGGGGAAGGCGGTTATATTGGTAAAGGGAACCTTAAATTCGCTATCTAAATACCAACCCGCAAAATAATAGCCTGCCTTGGTAAGGGTGGGGAGGGTAAGCTGGGCACCGGGGGCGCCTTTAAGGGGCTCGGCATCACTTTCATTATTAGTAACAATATTTACCGTTACATCTGCCTTAACGGGAGTCCAGCTGATGGAGTCAAAGTAAAAATCGTCACTTCCGTAAAGCAAAATTCCCATTGCCTTCTTTTCGGCGGTAAAGGTGTATTCAAACCTTTTCCACTGATTTACCGAGTCGTAAGATGTTCCGAAATAGGGCAGGGTAATTCTTGTATTTGTACTATATGACCAACCGTTTTTAACATCATTAAGCTGAGTTATATCAATACCCGAACCTGTAGAGGTTACCGCCTTTATCCATATTTCAAGCTTATATGCCTGACCTATTACAAGGTCTTTGCCCGGATAAAGGGATATTGCTTTGCTTCCGCTGGTATGAGTCCATTTTAAGGATTTTGTACCATCCTTTACATTTTCGTCATTCTCATCAGTAGCGGTGTAAAGTGAGAAGCCTCCTCCTGAAAAGGTGTAATTATTTTCAAAATCCTGAATAATATAGCCTTCGGGGAGCCATTTTGCGTAAAGCTCGGTATTTGCTTCGGGGAAAAGGGTTGTAGCTTCAAAAAGATTTTTAAATTCGGCATCAGAATACCAACCCGCAAAATAGTAGCCCTCTTTAGTAAGGGTAGGCATTGTCATTGCGCTTCCTACCGCGCCCGTTAAGGTTGTTATGCCTTGGTCGGTAGCGGTGTTCAGGGTAACGGTTACATTCTGACTAACAATGGGTGTGAATTTTATGTAGTCAAAATACATATCGGCACTGCCGTAAATGTACATACCCATTGCCTTAGTTTCGGCGGTAACATAGGTTTCGTAGGTGTTCCACTCGCCCGCAGTAAAGGATGAAATGTTTACCGCAAGATTAGTGCCGTTATTTGCCCACCCGTTATCACGGGTGGTAAGATGCTTTAAAACAATGGTGTTTGCATTAGCGGCGGTGGGCTTAATTTTTATCTCCAGCTTATAAAGCTGACCTGCCGTTAAATCCATACCGCTTTGCCAGAAGGAAACGGCATCTGTACCGCTGCCCGTAGTCCATTTAAGAGATTTGCTTCCCTCATAAACATTGGTATCGCCTGACGAGGATGCCTCATAAACGGTAAAATACTTGACATTTTTTAAACCTGTATGGTTTTCAAAGTCTTGTATTATTACCTCGGGGGCAGCGTTTGCCAAGGTAAAGGCGCTTACAAAGGACGCGGCAATTATAAGCAACGAACAAAAAATACTGATTAGCTTTTTGTACGAAAAATTAAACACTAAGCATTTCTCCTTTATTATTGTTTTTTTAATAATAAATTTTGTTTTTTTGTTGACTTAAAGAATAAAATATGCTATTTTATTGATGTAAGTAACAAAAAAGTTGGTTTTAGATATATTTTTTATGCAACATACCATAATTAATATACCACACCAATGCCGAATGTGTAAATAAACAAAATTAACATTATGTACAAAAAATAAACCTCTTAAGGAGGAAAAGCAATGAAATGGATAGGCAAAATTATAAAGGACGAATATCGCAAGGGTACCAACCTTTTAGATATTGAAATTTTAGATAAGCCTCTTACCGTATTAACATATGCAAAAATGATTCATGAGCGGGAAGAAAATACTAATACCGTCGCCAGACCATACGGAAGAAAGGATTACCAGCTTTTATACATTAAAAAGGGATTTATTGAAGTTACCTTTGATAACAAGCCTATTGTTTACGGCAAAAATACCTTATTCCTTATAAAACCAAATGTGCCCAATTTCCGCCGTATTCTTATAGAAAAAGAAAAATGCGTTTGCCTTTATATTCATTTTTCGGGTAGCGATGCAGAAAATATTTTAAATAAATACGGTATAACTCAAGCTGTAATGAAATTTGATGAAGATTTTGAAATTTTTGAAGAAATACTCAACCGTATGGATGCGGGTAGAAACAGTAGCCATTATTCCGAGCTTTGCGACCTGCTTTTTCAAGAACTGCTTATTTACCTTTCCGATTATTTAAAGCAAAAAGAAATTACAACCCACAAGGGCTTTAACAAAATTTTAAAGCTTATGGATTTAACCTGCCATGAGAATTATCCCATTAAGTTTTATGCCGACCAAATTCACTTTAGCGAGGTTTATTTTATAAGATTTTTTAAAAAGGCAATGGGTGTTTCGCCCCATAAATACCTTATGATTAAAAAGCTTGAAAAAGCCCTGCCCTTGCTTTTATACAGCGAGGATTCAATAAAGGTTATTTCTGAAAAATTAGGCTTTTCCAACCAACATTATTTTAGCAAGGTATTTTATGATAAATATAGGATTTCGCCATCAGAATACCGAAATTCAAAAAAATAAACGCTAGGCGTTTTGAAAATTGAAAATTAATTATTAAACCGATAAATTGAAATTTGAAACCAATGGCAAAAAACGGCATAGGTTATCCCTCTGCCGTTTTTTATTATACCCAAAATTCGCCGACCTCTACGGGTAAAACTTCGGTTTTTGCCGAGTTTAAGGCTTCAAGCTCACCTTTTGCAAACTCGCGGAAGAAAAGTCGCTCGCTTTGAATATATTTTTCAAGCTCTGCCCTTGCCTCCTTGCTACCGCACCTTGCGGCGGCGGCAATTATCCTTAAATAAAGCTGAACTGAATGAATTTCATCCCCATCCGAAAGTCGGATGTTTGGCTTTTGCCTTAAATTCATAAGCGGCTCGGCAAGTGATTTATCCGCTACCGTTTCGGCGGCTATGCAAAGCGCCATAATAACCTTAAAGTTAGGTATGGTGCGGTTGCTAACCTTGGAATTTTGATAAATTCCCCATGCCGCATTACCATAACCGCCTCCAGCCTCCATAGCCTCTATTGCCTTTGCCAAGGATTTAACAAAAAGTTCCTTTTTACGCTCATTTTCTGCCGCAATTCTTGAAAGCAGAAGTGCGTGGCTTTTTATTTGCTCTGCGAGCTTTTCGCCGTTATTATACGCCGCTATATAAAAGTCAAAAACGGCTAGCTCGGTATGAAAGGGTTTATCACTTCCAAGGGCAAGTGCCACCACTCCAAGACTGGAATTGTTTTGGCATTTTTCTTCAAAACGGTGTAAAAATTCTGGTGAAACCGAACCCAATGCCATTGCTCTTATATCGGCTTTTTCAATTTTTTCTAAAAGCTCATCTATATTAACTTCCTGAGCTTTATTATAAAAATCGGGTAAAATTTGCTTTTGAATAAGCTCGTTTTTTATATCCTCCCCATATGCCAATTCAAAATCTATATTATTTTTGGCGGCATTGGCGGCAATAAGCCCCGCCGCATAGCCTGTGTTTTGAATATCGGGATTCATTCTTATAAGGCATCCCGCATCACGAGTAGCAGAAATAGCCTTGGAAATAACCATAAGTCCATCATCATTTTTGGGCAAAAGCGCTCTTAAGGGTATGCGGGTTACAACATCGGGGATTTCCTTACTGCGAAGTGCATTTAAAAAGACTGTATAATATGCAGGGGAGCTTCCCATACCGTGAGCGTCATATTTACAAAGCGAAACCGAAATGGTATCATCAAAGGTAGTACCACGCAAAATGTCCTTCATATTAAGGGTGTATTTGCCCTTTATTCTTCGGGATTCGCGCACCGTAAGAAGCGCCGAAAAGCCTGCGTCCGACTGCTTAAGATGAGCCGTATATATTCCCCTTAAAAACTCGCTGTAGCTTTCGGTGGAAATATTATCCTCATCACTTTTATAAAGGGACTCCTGAAATGGGGTTCCGATTTTTTCCTCACCCCAAACCGAATAGCCCTGAGTAACCTTGTCACGGGAGTCGCCGTTTGGCATATACTCTGCACCCGAAAGCATTGCCAAATCTGCATCACCCGTTGCATCTATCACCTTGTTTGCAATAATTTTCACCACTCCATCAGGAGTTGCCAAAACCGCGCCACAGGTGTTATTTTTGCTTTTTATCACCCCAAAGGCAAGGGACTCATAAAACACCTTCGCACCCTTGCCAAAGCTTATATCGTAGGCGATTTCAGCAGTAAAGGTGGGAACACCTTTGCCTAAATTCGCCTTGGAAAAGGCTTTTATTTCTCGCAAATTTTCAGTAGCAAAGCCACCCTGATATCCATGCCAGAATGCCGAAACCATACCCTGACCTCTGGTACCTGCGGGTACGGGTAAAGCCTCTGCGCCAACAACCTTTACACCACTCTCAAGGGCGGATTTCATAGCCGCCGCACCACCCGCGCCAAGACCTGCTATAAAAAGCCGTGTGGTGATTTCGGGCATATTTTGGGTTGGAATATTAATCTTTAAAACCTGAGCACCTAAAAATTCATCCAACTCCTCACCTGTATAAAGAGAATTTAAATCAAACTCTCCATAGGTGGTATTAAGAGTAGAAGGCTCCACAAAATTGGAATTTTTGGCAAAGCTACTCACCAAATCACATGCAAAAACAAGGGTGTTGTAATAATCGTCAGAATTTAAAATATCCCCCATTTTAAACTCCAGCAAATTTTTTTGCGGCGTACCGAAATACCCATTTGTTAATATAGGTCGCAAAGAATATTTTAAAATTCCGCTTTTAGCAAATGAGGGGTTATTTTTTATTAAATATTGCGCCACATTAAGGGCAACATCAATTGCCTGAAAAGCATATTTTTTATTTGTTTTAAAGGTTATAATGCAGGTATCATCACTTCTGCTATCACCGTGAAGGGTTATGTTTTTTGCCCCCTCCACCTTAGCATCAAGAGATGTAGGAATTTTAATATCACCAAGCTCCACATCCCCCATTTGAAATGCGTAGGTATATTCATTTTGCTCTGTTTTATCAGAAGGATAAAATTTTCGGTTAGAAAAATCGGCAACAAAGCCACCCTTTAGGGCAAAAGCACCAAACTTGGTTGCAACGGCTATACCGCTAACCTTTTGGTCATTTGTAAGCAGACCAATAGGCGCCGCCTTTAAAAAGGTATTTACATTGTTTTCGCTTAAAAACCTCAATGCAATTTTTGATGCCATTCCGCCCCCGATGTGGTATTCCTCCCCAACCCGTGTGGGGTTTGCGCCAAGCTCCAAAAGTAAATCATAAAGGGGAGAATTATTTTTAACAAATCCTAAAAGCCCTTCGCTGATTTCACCCGAAAGCAGTTCGCTTTGGGTAACAAGGGCAACCGATTTACCGCTTTTTGCAACCGTTCCCGCCGCAATTACAGCGGCAAGGCTATTGCCAACAACTATTAAATCATAATTTTTTATTTTTTGCGAATTTTTAAAAAACATAAAAAATCCCCCTTTTTATTCAGTATACATCAATTCTTTTTACAAAGCAAGTGTTAAAAAATTCAAAAAGAGATTGTAAATATCACCTTTTACAAAAAAGGATTTTTAAATTTAAAATTTGAATAAACCCGTTATTTTCTGCTCAAAATAATTACAAAGATTTTTTGAAAGGACGGCTTTTGCCGATTGGTAAAAAAATATGAGCAGACTTAACAGATTTTTAAACGGTAAGGGATTTTATGTTGCCCTTGGAATTTGTATGATAGCAATTGGTGTTTCGGCTTGGTCAGCGCTTGACAAGGTTTCCACTCCACCAAAGGATTTGTCAAGCAACAACACAGCCCAAACCGTAAGCGAACAGTCCTCTGACGAAGCAACGGTTAATAAAGAACAAAGTGACATTCCCGACCAAAGAGAAGATTTATCCTCCAAAACCCAAAAAGAGGAAAACAAAGTAAGCTCAATAGAGGAAAAAATCGAAGAAACACCCACCGCAAAATATTTTATTTTTCCCGTAGTTGGCGAGGTTATAAAAAAATTCAGCTCCACCGAGCTTCAGTATTCCGTAACCTTTAACGATATGCGACTTCACACAGGCATTGACATTAAAGCCGATGAGGGTACCGCTGTAAAATCGGCAGGGGACGGCAAGGTAACCGAAATTGTAAACGATCCTCAACTGGGCTACACCGTTAAAATTGACCACGGAAACGGAATGGTTGGCGTTTATGCGGGACTTAACAAATCGGTTGCGGTTGAGGTGGACGATATTGTAAAATCGGGCACAAATTTAGGCCCCCTTGGTACGGTGAGCAACGAGTGCTTGGATGCCCCCCACCTTCATCTTGAGTTTCTGAAGGACGGCAAAGCGGTTGACCCCCTTGAATATTTAGAAAAATAATTTTTTCTTGACAAATTTATAAAGCTGTATTATAATTGCCTTGACAACAAAACAAGGGGTGCTGTTTTTGACGAAAATTCCGCGGATTTTTGTCATTCGGCTGAGAGGGTTTACTACCCAACTCTGGAACCTGATTCGGGTAATTCCGACGGAGGGATGTTTTTTCAAGCCTCTAAGCGCTTGGGTTAAAGCAGAGCTTAGGCTTTAACTTTGGCTTGACTTTAACAGTTATCAGTTCCGCCCCACTTAAATGTGAGGGCGGTTTTTGTTTGTCATAATTTATTTTTAAAGGATGATGAATGTTGAAAAACAACAAAAAAAATTTCACAAAAAGGCTTACCGAAAGCGCGGTTCTGCTTGCGCTTACCCTGATTTTAAGTTATTTAAAGCTTCTTGACCTGCCCTATGGCGGAAGCATAACCCTATGCAGTATGCTCCCACCCATTTTGATTGCCTATCGTTTTGGGCTTGTTTGGGGCTTTGGAGTAGGCTTTGCAAACGGTATTTTACAGCTATTAATGGGACTTAACACCCTATCCTACGCCACCTCTCCCACGGCGGCGGTTGCAATAATTCTGCTTGATTATATAATCGCCTTCTCAGTAAGCGGATTTGGCGGCATTTTCAAAAATATTTTCAAAAAACAAAGCTATTCCATCGTTTCGGGTACTGCTCTTGTATGCCTTTTAAGGTATATCTGCCACGTTATTTCGGGCTGTACGGTGTGGGCAGGACTTTCCATTCCAAACACCCAAGCCTTTATTTACTCCATTGCCTACAACGCAACATATATGCTCCCCGAGCTTATTATTGCAGTAGCGGGCGCCCTTTATTTAAGCAGTGCAATAAATTTTGAGGGCGAAAATCTCACCCGAACCAAAAAAGAAAACCTTCCCAAACCCACATTTTATTTAAGGGCTTTAGGTTCTTTGGGGGCTCTTGCCGCATTTATTACCGATATTTTACTTATTGCTCCTAAGCTGCAAAACGCTGAAACGGGCGAGTTTGATATTACGGGAATTACAGCAGTTAATTTTACTACCGTTGTTATCGTAACCTTAATGGGCGTTCTGTGGACAATAATTTTCAATTTATTATCCCGCAGAGTTAAAAAATGATTGACTTAGAGCCGAATTTTCGATATACTTATTAAGAATTTCAAATCTAAAGGATGTGTTTTTTATGGCAAGAGAAAAATTCGGCTCCAGACTTGGTTTCTTGCTTATAAGTGCCGGTTGTGCCATTGGAATTGGCAATGTGTGGAAATTCCCCTACATAACAGGTCAGTACGGCGGCGCGGCATTTGTACTTATTTATCTTTTCTTTTTGGCAATTTTCGGTATTCCCCTTATGACAATGGAGTTTGCCGTCGGCAGAGCCTCGCGAAAAAGCTGTGCTTCAAGCTTTAAAACCCTAGAGCCCGAGGGCACAAAGTGGCATCTTGCGTCATACTTCGGTATGGCGGGTAACTATCTGCTTATGATGTTCTACACCAATGTTTCGGGCTGGATGCTATCTTATGTTTTTAAAATGGCAAAGGGCGATTTTGCAAACGCAAGCTCCGACGCCATAACCGCTTCCTACAACTCTATGTTGGCAGAGCCCATCCCCCAAATAATCTGGATGGTTATTGCCATCCTTTTAGGCTTTGGCATTTGCAGTCTTGGACTTCAAAAGGGGGTTGAGCGTGTAACAAAGGTTATGATGGTTTGTCTGCTTGGGCTTATGGTTGTGCTATCCATAAACAGTATTTTGCTTGATGGCGCGTCAGAAGGAATTGCCTTCTACCTTGTTCCCAATTTTGAAAACCTTGCCAAAAACGGAATTTTTAATGCCATCTATGCCGCAATGAGTCAGGCGCTTTTCACCCTTTCCATAGGTATTGGCTCAATGGCTATTTTCGGTAGCTATGTTGGAAAGGACCGCACACTTCTCACCGAATCCATTAACATCACCCTTTTAGATACGGGTGTTGCCCTTATGGCTGGTCTTATTATATTCCCCGCCTGCTTCTCCTTTGGTGTTGACGCAGGTGCAGGCCCCGGACTTATTTTTGAAACCCTGCCCAACATATTTGCAAAAATGACGGGCGGAAGAATTTGGGGTACTCTATTCTTTGTATTCTTAAGCTTCGCCGCCCTTTCCACCCTTATTGCGGTGTTTGAAAACATTATTTCCTTTGCTATGGATTTACTTAATTGGTCCCGCAAAAAGGCAGTTTTAGTAAACATAATTGCAATAATCGTTCTTTCCATACCCTGTGTGCTTGGCTTTAACCTTTGGTCGAGCTTCCAGCCCCTTGGCGAAGGCACAGGTGTTTTGGATTTAGAGGACTTTATTGTAAGCTACAACCTTCTTCCCTTGGGTTGCCTTGTGTACCTGTTCTTCTGCACCCGTAAAAAGGGTTGGGGCTTTAAAAACTTCCAAGAGGAAGCTAACACAGGTAAGGGCATTAAGTTCCCCAACTGGATGAGAGTTTATGTTAGCTACATTTTACCCGTAATTGTTTTAGCCGTATTTATTTTGGGTTATGTTGCAACCTTTACCGATTTGCTGTAAAACGGTTGACAAAAGCCACTGATTATCATATAATGTAAAAAAGATTTCTTCGGGGCGGGGTGAAATTCCCCACCGACGGTGATAAGGCAAATGCCTTTAAGTCCGTGAACTACGGAAATTTTCGTAGCCGATTTGGTGAAACTCCAAAACCGACGGTAAACAGATTTATATAGTCTGTAAAGTCCGGATGAGAGAAGAAAGTGTTAATATTATACTAAAACACTTATGCCCTGTCTTTTTATTTTTAAAAGACAGGGCTTTTTTTGGAGGTAATTTAAAAATGCAAAAAGCAATAAACACAAAAAGCATTACGGTTATGGGAATAATGAGCGCAATTGGATTTATTTTAATGATTTTGGAATTTCCACTACCCTTTATAATTCCGGGATTTATTAAGTTTGATTTTTCGGAGCTACCCGCACTTATAACAGCCTTTGCCTTAGGCCCCGTTCAGGGAATTGTGGTTTGCTTTGTTAAAAATCTGCTTCATCTATTTATCACAACAACGGCGGGTGTAGGTGAGCTTTCCAACTTTATTTTAGGAGCAATTTTTGTGGGAAGCGCAGGCCTTATCTACAAATACAAAAAAACTCGCACGGGAGCGTTAATAGGCTCGGTATCGGGTGCCATTTTGATGGCGGTAATAGGTATTGCAACAAACTATTTTATAACATATCCGTTTTATACCAATTTTATGCCAATGGAAGCCATTATAGGCGCCTATCAAGCCTTGTTGCCATCCTGTAATTCCCTTTTAAAGTGCCTTGTAATTTTCAATCTTCCCTTTAATTTTGCGAAGGGAATTATCGACGCCGTAATTTGCTTTATGATTTATAAAAAACTCTCTCCCATACTTAAAACCAAACAAAACAATCATACTTAAATTGAACGCTAAGCGTTTTTATTGCGAGATAGTTTTGTGAATGCAGAATTAATTTAACAGATAAATTGTAGTTTGAAAGGCGAAATGCCTTTCAAACTTGTAGGGAACAACCAATGTGTTGTTCCGTATAATTACCACATTTTTTAGGAACGGCACGCTGGCCGTTCCCTACATCTGTTTAATACAATTTCATCTTCAAACCCCAATTTACACAACAAATTAAATAATAAAAACCTAATAAATAATAGGGAAGAAGCAAAAAATTATCGCTTCTTCCCCGTTTTATTTTAATTTAAGTTGCTTTATTTTATGATTTTGTAATCAAAAAATGCTTTTTATAATTGCTATTTAATAACCACGGTAGCTTTGTCTCCGCTTTTTTTCATATCTGCTTTAATTGCTCTATAAACCTCAAGAAGTTGTTTTCGTGATGATACACCTAATTTTCCATAAAGATTTTTATTATGGAATTTCAAGGTGTTTTCTTTTATGTTTAGGGTGCTCATTATTTCTTTTGTGGATTTTCCGTTTATATATGCCTCAAAAATTTGGCGCTCTTGCGAGGTCAGAGTTTCAGCTCCGCGGGCGAAAAAATCCATAGCTTCAACCGATACGGTGCCAATGATTTTAGGCTCGTCTGTGCTATTTATAGTCAAAAGAGCTTCCTCTTTTTGTTTTACCAACTCCCGCAATCGTTGGTTTTCCTTTATAACCATATGAACGCCCAGTAAAAACAGTTCGCTGATTATGTAGGATACCGAAAGAAACTCAAAATCAATTTTTGTAATCTGCTCAATATACCATACTCCAATGTTAACAAGCACTGCAATTGCAACAATTATGGCATGGGAGGCGTTATCAAAGGTTTTCTTTATGGATGCCCGAATAATAACCATAACCATAGCGGTGAAATATCCCAACAAATACACAAGATATATGGGATGCAAGGGCCCGTAAACCTTTACAAGGTTTGAAATACCGTTAACAATTTGGAAGGAAACCTCTTTATAGTAAATTTTTAATATTCCGGGACTTGCGGCAATCAGGAATATAATTATAGCAAGTATAAACAGTGAAATCGGAAACCATTTTTTATATTTGGTATTGGTGATTTTCAAAATTATCATTAGCATTGCCAAGGGCAAAAATACCGAACCCAAATAGGATATACGGTTGGCAAGAAGGGCGGTTTGCAGATTTGAGGATACCGATAAAAAGGTGTAGCCGATATTAACCACCAAAACAGAGGAAAAAAGTAATACAAACCATTTTTTATTTTTGCGCACCAAACAAAGGCAACCTATTAAAAGCAATAAAGAAATCAGGGTGGCAACGCAGTAAACAATCGATAAGCTTGCCGATTTCTTTCCCGGGGAAGTACACCCCGAAAGCCCAAAGGTTACCCACATTAAGGCGAATATTCCAATTACATATTTTTTCATAGAATTTCTCCTAGGCCAAAATATAAACTACTCTGATTTAACAAATTTAATAGCTATACCACACTTTTTCCCACACTTTTTTAAAAATAAATCTTAAAACCCACACTTTTTTCTGCCCAAAGTGTGGCGAAATTTGTTGGTAATATTAGTAAAATTATACTTGTAAGGTTTATATTAGCATTATACTATAAATATTTAATTCAGTCAAGATTATAAAAACTTTACCTGATAAAAGGAGTGATGGTAATGCCAAAAAACAACACAGCAAAATACAAATGTGTTACAGACAGCGGCGGATATAGATTTTTGTTTTACTGCGATGTATCTGACGCTCACGTTTACACAACCAAGGAAATTTATGGGGGCGAAAGCAAGGAATCCGCTTTACTCACCGCTTGGGAGGGTGAGGCGAGCAAGCACTTTAACCAATGCCATAAATGTGGCAAATGGGTGATTGACGCGGTTTATAATGCCGAGGTTCTGGAGTGCGTGGAATGTGCCCCCTATGAGGCAGAGCCTAAATACTGTAAAAACTGCGGGGTACGGTTAGAAAAAATTTCTTCTGCCTGTCCCCACTGCGGAAAAAAGCTAATTTATGAAGGGAGCGCGAATGCCATTGACAGAAAAGGTTAGATTTAAAAATTTAGAGCGATTTGGTTTTGGCCCCAATATTATGAAAAAGCTTCGCGTCTGTCCAAGATGCGGAAAAACAGTAAGGTCAAAAGCCTCCGATTGCCCCGAATGTGGCGAAAAATTACCTCTGGATACCCTTTTTGATCGCTACAAAAGAAGGCATAAATGCTGTCCCGAATGTGACACAATACTCACTCCCGATGCTCAGTATTGCTCTAACTGTGGAAAGCAGGTGTCAGCTAACACGCCAATTTTAAAAAACGCATAATAAAAATTATTAAAAGGAGATTAAATGTTATGAAAAAATTATTATCTGTTTTATTGGTTGCAATGCTTATTTTATCTATGGTGCCCACCTCGGTTTTTGCGGCGAAGGCGGAGACTATCAGCACTCTTGATTTAACCGTAACTGCTCCCGTGGCAGGTGAAAAGCCTTCATACAATAAAATTGAAGGACGCGGTTATTATAGTGATAACGGTCTTCACGGTACCTCTACCCGAATTTTCAAAAACGGTATTGCTTGGTACAAATCCGCTTCCTCTTATTTTAGCCCGGGTACTACCGCTACCTTTGAGGCTAACAAAACCTATACCGTAAAAATCACCCTCACCGCAAAGGGAAACTTTTCATTTGCCGCAAATGTTACGGCAAAAATCAACGGTAAATCAGCTACGGTTGATTCATTTGATGATGGCAGCATTATGGTAGAAACAACCTTAACAGCAACAAAGGCGCCAGAGGCTATTACTTCGGTTAGTCTTAATGTAGTGAATCCCGTTATTAATAAAACCCCCACCTATGCAAAGGTTGATACTGCTCAATATTTCAGCGAAAAATACGGCACAGTGTCCAACTGCACAAACGGTGTTACTTGGACAAATCAGTCTAACGGTATTAACATTACCATAAACAACCCATTTAAAGAGGGCGCAAAATATAAGGTATCCTACTATCTTACCGCAAAAACAGGCTATAAGTTTACATCTAACACCGCTTGCACCATTAACGGCTCTACCGCAAGCATCAGCCTTACCGACAGCACCCACGCAATTGTTTCTCTTAGCAATTTAGTACCCGGTGACGGCAAAAGAGTGGTTGACTCCCTTAGTCTTAACATTACTGCCCCCGCCGACGGTGCAAAACCCTCTTATGACAAAATTGACGGAACAGGCTATTACAGTGATAACGGAATAAACGGCGTATCTACCCGAATTTACAAAAACGGTATTGCTTGGTATAAATCTGCCTCATCCTTTATTAGCCCCGGCACCACTGAGACCTTTGCAGGCGGTACAAATTACATACTTAAAATTGCCTTAACTCCAAAGGACGGTTATAAATTCGCAGATAATGTAACTGCTAAAATCAACGGAAAATCTGCAACTGTTGAAAGATTTGACGATGGCAGTATTAATGCTTCGGTTACCCTCACCGCCACCAAAAAGGGACACACCCATACCGCCTCGGGTTGGAAAAATGATGAAGGCTACCATTGGAAGGTCTGCACCGATTCCACCTGCGGTTCATTAATTGGTGATAAGGTTGCCCATACCGATTCAAATAAGGATAACAAATGTGATGTATGCGGTTATCAAAAAGCTGTTTCTACCCCCGAGGGAACAACCAACGAGGTTACTTCAACTACACAAACCCCCGCGGAAGAAACAACAAGCAAGAATACCGCTTCTGCTCAAAAACCCGATAATACCGAAACAAACAATACTGACGATACCGAAGATACAGACATCCCTACCGATGAAGCTACCGATACCGAGGATATAGGCGATACCGAAACAACAGGCGCCGAAGCCTCTGACCAGGAGGACGGCGGTAACGCCCTTTTATGGATTATTTTAGGCGCAGTATTAGTGCTTGCAGCAGGTTCGGTTGTTACCTTTATAGTTTTAAAAAAGAAAAAGCAAGCAAAATAAACAACCCATAAAAATTGCGAAAACTCCCAAAGGAGGAACTGTGAAAAAATGAAAAATAAGGTTTTTAAAAAGACTTTAAGTATATTCCTTGCGTTTGTTATGGTGGTGGGGATGCTTCCCCTTTCCACCTTTACGGCATTTGCGGCACATAGATGCCCCGATTGTGAAGACTTGATAGACGGCTCACCCTATTGCAGTGAATGTTACAAATGTGATGCCTGCGTTGCTCTGTGTATTGAGTGCGGCGTTTGTACCGATTGCTCAGGCTCTGAAATCTGCGACGGCTGCTCCACCGAGGAAATCGGCGACAATATGTGTCTGGAGTGCGCTATTGAAAAAGGTACCCACTGTACCGGTTGTGACCAATGCTATTTTGATGTGGGCGAATGGTGCGAGGAGTGCGGTATGTGCGCCGATTGTGTAGAAATCGACGTGGGATGCAGCGCCTTCTACG
>SVPL01000060.1 GCA_015065925.1 Oscillospiraceae bacterium | reverse complement strand
GTTCAAAATATTCAATAACAATATCTTCATAGGCGCCATAACCCGTAAGATTAAATCGAGGAAAGGCATAATATTTATTATTTTGACGCCTGATTATAATTTTATATTCCCACGCCATAGAACTTACTACGGCAAGAAGGGCGCTATCACCATTTTTAAAGCCAAAAATAGGCATAGAATAAAGGGTGTATTCACGTTCGCAATCCTCACCGCACTTAAATTCGCAAAGGAAATCAGAATACTGCGATGGCATAACAAAATAGCCGTTATCACCTGGGATTCCAATCACATTATTTGGTGAAATATCTATATAATCGGCATTTTGGGGGACTTTTTCGGCAGGAATTTTTAATATAAATCCATTAGAAGTCTTTTGAATTTCGGGTGTTATATTTATTTGAGTTTTATTCTTTAAATTTAGTTCTGCAACAAACGAAAAATCCATAATTTCACTTCCTTTAAGCTTATTTTACAACATTTTTGATTTTTGTAAATACACAAAACGAAAATAAAATATAACAAAACAAAGATGATTAACCAAATTTTTTGAAAAAACAAAGGTAGGCTTTTTTTCCTACCTTTATTACTAATTATTTAAAATTCAAATTCAAGAATGTGAGAGGCGCTAATTTCTCCCAAATCCACCAAATAATAATTATTCTTTGCAGTAACCGAAGCTTTTTCGCCGTCTACATATACTGCTTTTGGCTCGTTTTCGCTATAAAACGCAAATTTACCGCCATTTAAAACGGTATATTTGTTTTTACCGAATTTTTCATAGGTTGCAGAGGTTACATATTTATCCACAATACCAATAAGTGCAAAGCCATTTTCCACAGGGATAAAATTATAGTATCTATAATCATCATAATTATTAAGGGTAAATTCTAACTTATCACCCTTGTTAAGAATTTGGGCATCACCATTAAAGAAGTCATACGCAAGATACATATTAGCCGTTGCGCCTTCGAGCTCAAAGGGAGAAAGCGAGCCTTTAACGGGATTTTCATCGTTATCCAAGTTGAATGCGGCGGCAACAAGTCCGTTGTTGGTACTGTTGAACACCTTATAAGCCTTTTTGGAGGTTCGTGGGTCAACGGTCAGACAATCGGCAGTTGGAACGGCAGAATTATTGCAACGAAGGAGCTTACCATCGGCAAGGGCTAAGGGTAAAAGTCTTTCAGCAACACTTCTTCCAACCTTATCACTAACATAAACGGGACCACCGCTGATTGCACGAAGCAAGCAGTTTTTAACGGCTTGACCGTCATCAGTCCAGAACATATCAAAATCGCCTTTGAAAAGTCCCGAATAGAAATAACAGGTATAGGTGCACTGTAAAATGTGGTCTATAAACCATTTTCTGTTTTCGGGCAAGAAGTCACCGCTACAACGGTTAATAACGCTGTTGGGGCGGTTCCAGATGTTTTCGGTAGCACAACCCATACAGTTGATTATGTCGCCATCAAAATTAAGACCTACTGCGCCCTCAACACCGGTATGAAGCGCATCTGCAACCTCGCCGATTGTACCCATATTACGGTAGAACCATTCAAGACCGCTTTGGCAATCGACTTTAACAAAATCAATACCTGCATCCTTAAGATAGGTATAGAAGGTGTTGTGATAGCCAAACATATCCTCAGCGGTTGGCTTAACAACAACTCTGACGTCATTATTTTGAGTGAAGTACTGAGGATTTTCCCTAACGGTTGCGCCGTTTGGATCAAATCCGTACCAGTAGCCCGTAATTGGGTGCCATGCGCCCATCTTAACTCCGTACTTTTCTTTTACTTCAGAAACAGCCGCCTTTAAGCCTTGGGGGAACTGCTTGGGTTCGGCTTTGAAATCAACCAATTTTAAATCGTGCATTTTAGCGGAGCTGTTTTCACCGTCAAGAGTTGACCACATATCGTCTAAAATACCCCAACGAACGGGAATATTTTTAGTTTTAAATTCTTCAAATTTTTCTAAAAGACCTTGGTGCGAAACACAGTAAGGGAAGGCATCCCAACTGCACCAACCAAGATATTCAAAAATTTCGGGATAGCGTTTTTGGTTGGCGGGGGCAGCCTTTTTACCTAAAAATTTAAGTCCGTAATCGGTAAGGGTTTTGGGTAAGGCATAGGGTGTAACGTCGGTAGCAAAGAAGAACAAAACACCGCTGAACTTCATAAGTCCCCTTTTGTAGGACTCCAATGATGCCGAAAGACCATTTTCACTACCCTTGAAAACGCTTTTATACTGCTTATCACAAGTGGCAAAAAGGCAACCGTAATTATTTTCACCCTGATAAATAATAGCCTGTGTTTTGGGGGCAACTTTTTTAATATCGTTGCCGCCTATAACGTCAGCCCTAGACCAAAAAACGTCCAAATTACTTGCGGTATAGCTTTTAAGACCTTCAATTTCAGTAAAGGTAAAGGAAAAAGCCCCGTTTGCTTTAAGATTGGTGTTGGGATGATCGAAAAACTGATTTTTAGAACGGTCACGGATGAAGCCACCCTCTGCAACAAGGGTTAAAATACCATCTTTTTCAATTATTTTTACGGTGGCCTCGGCTTCATCACAAACACCGTAAATTAAGCCATCTTCAACCTTTGAAATTGGCAGGGTGTAAACCTTTTCATTCTCAGCATTAACCGAAATGGCAATGTTTTTAAAGGCAACACCCTCGCCTACCAAATCTACAGACACATCATTTTTTATAAATTTAAACATAATTTTTTGCCTCCTTAAATCAGAAGTTACATTAACGATAATATAATAGCATATAAAACCTAAATATGCAATAGTAAAAATGAGATTTTTTAAAATATGCCCCGTAATTTTGAGTATTACGGAGCTTTTAAATTTATTTCACTATTATTCTCATTACATTGCCTACACGCCAGGAGTTTTCAAATTTGTTTTCGCCAAACTTTCTGCCGTAAAGGTAGGCGTTTGCGGCGTATGAAATTTGAGGAATTACGGCATCGTGTTTGCCGTTTTCATCGGTATATGATGCCAAAATTTCATTACAGTATGCGCTATGTAAATGTCCGCAGAAAACGCCCTTTATAACATCTGCGCTTGAACAAATAAGGTCATAAGTTTTACGGTTTTGCTCACTCATTGTTTCAAATCTGCAAAGCCAACTGCCACCATTATAAAAATTATCTAAATCACGATTAAGTATCCAATAGGGTTCAGACTCTATATCCTTGGGATTACCTGTTGTAATAGGCTCGTGCTGGAAAAGAAGAATTTTTCTGCCCTCGGCACGGGCGGCTTCAATTTCTGCCTTTAATTTTTCATAAACATAATCGCTGTATCCCGGAGGGGTATTGTTAAGGGCTACAAGGGTTAATTTTTCACCCAAGGTGCGGGATGCATAATGAATATCGTGGGGCCAGATGGTTTGTAAAATTGCATACCTTTCCTTATGGGAAAGCTTATCGGGTTTACCTGTTTCCATTTGCTTTGTTATATCGTGGTTAGCAACGCAGGAAAGCACACTTGGATCGCGGTCGTAGATGTGCTTTTTAACAAGCTCCATAGCACCGTGGGAAAGATAATCTAAGGTATCACCGCCAACAACGGTAGCGTCCATATGCTCACAAACATCCATTGCGGCAATCATTACAGGCACAGTTTCACCGTTTTTTAACCACTGACGGCACTCGTATGTATAGCTAAGCTCCTCATCCTGCATATCAATCTCGTCACAGAAGTTTATGTGAGTATCGGCAAAAAAGCCAATTTCAAGGGGCTCATCAAAAAGACCTAAATTCATATGATATTCGCCGATTATCTGACCTGTTTCCTCTAACTTATAAAACTCAATTATATCATCGCGCACACCCTCGATTTTAGTGCGAGGTTGAGAGAAAAATTCGTTTCTTTTTTGAAGTTTATCCATAATAAAGCATCTCCTAAAAATTAAAACATATCCTGATAATAAGTTTACACTTAAAATCAGGATATGTCAATTATTATATTTTTACTTTTTAAAATTTAATCGGTAAAAAAACGAGAACTTAAAACAAAATTCAAAATTAATTCCAATTTATCAATCTGTAAAAGACACAAAAACTGCAACAGAAATGCACATTTCACATTTCTGCTACAGTTTTTATTTAGACTTTTTAATTTTTAAGGCTCTGGATTGGTGCGGGAATTCTACCTGCACGGGTGATGAACTTTAAAGGAGATGCGGTATTGACCTTCATTACGGGACCGCTGCCAAGGAGTCCGCCGAACTCAAGCTCCTCGCCCACCTTTTTGCCTATTGCGGGAATAACACGAACGGCGGTGGTTTTGGAGTTTATCATACCAATTGCGGCTTCGTCTGCGATAATTGCCGAAATAACCTCAGGTGGGGTATCACCCGGAATATTAATCATATCAAGACCAACCGAACAAACCGCAGTCATAGCCTCCAGCTTTTCAATGGTAAGTGTGCCTGCTCTTGCCGCATCTATCATACCTGCATCCTCGGTAACGGGAATAAAAGCACCCGAAAGTCCTCCGACATGAGAGGATGCCATAACTCCGCCTTTTTTAACGGCATCATTAAGCATTGCAAGGGCGGCAGTAGTACCACAGGCACCACATTGTTCAAGTCCCATTTCCTCTAAAATATGAGCAACCGAATCACCAATGGCGGGTGTAGGCGCTAAGGATAAATCTACAATACCAAAAGGAACACCTAATGCGTTTGCCGCCTCACGGGCAACAAGCTGACCAACACGGGTGATTTTAAAAGCGGTGCGTTTAATAAGCTCGGCAACACCGCTTAAATCCATTTTATCGTCTGCCTTTTCCAAAGCGGCACGAACAACGCCCGGACCTGAAACACCAACATTAATTACGCAGTCAGGCTCACCTACACCGTGGAAGGCACCTGCCATAAATGGGTTATCCTCGGGAGCATTGCAAAATACCACTAGCTTTGCGGCGCCAATGCAGTTTCTGTCGGCAGTAAGCTCGGCGGCTTGTTTTACGATTTTACCCATCATTTTAACGGCATCCATATTAAGTCCTGCTTTTGTAGAGCCAATATTAACCGAAGAACAAACATGGTCGGTAACGCTGAGGGCTTCGGGAATACTTTCAATAAGCGCGTAATCACCCGAAGAAAATCCTTTACTTACAAGGGCAGAATAACCACCGATAAAGTTTACACCCATAGCATTTGCGGCTTTTTCCAAAGTCAAGGCGAACTTAACTATATTTGATGTTTGACAAGCTGAAGCCAACATAGCAATAGGAGTAACGGCAATTCGCTTATTAATAATGGGAATACCGTATTTCTTTTCAATTTTTTGGCATACGGGAACAAGCTCTGCCGCACAAGCAGTAATCTTTCGATAAACCTTTTCACAGGCTTTATCAATATCATTATCAATACAATCAAGCAGAGAAATGCCCATAGTAACGGTGCGGATATCTAAATGCTCCTCCTCTATCATCTTGATTGTTTCTAAAATATCGTGTGTATTATACATAGACTCAGTACTCCTTAAATACTATGCATTGAATTAAAAATATCTTCGTGCATAACATGAATGGACATACCCATATTATCGCCAAGTTCCTTCATTTTATCAGCGAAATCACCGAAATCGCAATTAATATTGGTGATATCGCAAATCATAATCATACAGAACATTTCAGACAAAACAGACTGAGTAACCTCAATAATATTAACATTATAATCGGCACAACCGTTAGATACCTTTGCAAGTATTCCAACCGAGTCCTTACCTACAACAGTTAAAACCGCTTTCATAACAAAAATCCTCCAAAAATATGTTGATAATATTTTAACATATCTTAATCTAAAAGTAAATATCTAAAAAACAACAAAAACCGCCGATTTTCAGTCCTTATTTATGTTAAATGAGTAGGTTGTGGTGCTGTTAAATTCCTCACCTGCTTTTAAAATACAGCTTGGCCACTCGGGATGATTTATGCAATCGGGGAAGTGCTGCGTTTCAAGGCAAAGTGCACTGCGACGACCGTATTTAGCACCGTTTTTACCATTTCTTGCAGAGGTTTTATTACCTGTATAAAGTTGAACGCCCGGTTCATCAGTTATAACGGTCATAACAATTCCGTTTTCTTTAGAACGAACAACAGCGGCAACATTGGAATTTAAAACATAGTTATTGTCGTATCCGTCACTTGCCACAACTGCGGGATGGTCACTTTCTATTTCATCACCAATTGCATGCTCGGTAGTGAAATCCATAGCGGTGCCTTTAACTGCGGGAACCTCACCTGTAGGAAGTCCGCCCTTATCGTTCATCATAAAATAATCGGCATTAATGGTTAAAAGGTGTCCGTGAATATCACCTACTCCCCCATTAAGATTAAAATAGCTGTGATTGGTGAAATTTACAATGGTATCTTTATCGCTTACCGCGTGATAATTAAGGTTTATAGCCCCATCCTTTAAGGTTACGGCAACCTCTAAATTAAGGGTACCGGGGTAGCCCTCATCGCCGTCGGGAGAGGTCATTGAGAACAACACACCATTCTCAATTACTTTAGAGTCCCAAACATATTTATTAAAGCCAACATCACCGCCGTGAAGATGGTTTGCGCCGTTATTTAAAGCCAAGGTATATTCCTTGCCGTTAAGGGTGAATTTACCGCCTTTAATTCTATTTGCAAAACGACCTACGGTAGCACCGAAATAACCGTCGTTGGCTTCATACTCCTCTATGGTGTCATAGCCTAAAACAACATCAACGGGATTATTATTTTTATCACGCACTACAAGGGTGCGAATGGTTACACCGTAATCTAACACCTCAGCCTCTATGCCATCATCCGAAGTGATTTTAAAACAGTTTACCTCTCTGCCGTCTGCCGTTTTTCCAAAATAAGTTTTTGTAATGCTCATACTGATTGCTCCTTAACAAAATTCACCTTTAGCCAGAACATTTAAACCTGGTTCTAGTATGAAGGCTTTGGCTAAATTGTAACACATTTAAATAATAAAATCAAGTTAAGTGTTGTATTCCATTGTTATATTCCATACATAAGCCACAAATATATGTATAGTGTATTATATTTTTGGGAGTTTTTCTATTGTTTTTTAAATTCATTGAATGCAAAAAATCGCACTGATTGGGTGCGATTTTTTGTGTGATAGGAAATCCAAATTTGTTTATACATATTATAATGGGACCAACATTATTCTTGTGCTTTTCTTTTAAGTTCGTTTAAAAGCTGCGGATATAATTGACAACTCATACCACCGTCAACTATAAGTTCTGTACCTGTAATATTCTTTGACATATCCGTACCAAAGAACCAGCAAGCATTTGCTAAATCCTCAAAATCCGAAATATCACCTATTGGTGTAAGAGTTCCGTTAACAATCTGTTTTTTACCCATCTGTACCCAACGTTCTGTTTTTATAGTACCGGGTAACACAACGTTACAGCGAATACCGTACGGACCGAGGTCTACAGCCAGCGCTTTTGCAAAAGCATTTATACCGCCCTTTGACGCAGAATATGCAGCGCGATTTGGTATTGCTCTATAAGCAGTATTAGAGCTAATAAACACAACCTCTCCTTTACCCTTTTCCCGCATGCGTATAGCCGCTTGACGAATAATTGTGAAATTCCATACAAGATTTGTTTCAAATACTTCTTGAAATTCGGATACAGGTACAGTCCAGAAATCCTGACCCGCAGCAGGATCATTAGGGTTAAAACCCATATTTGCAGCATTCAATATTACCGTTTCAACAAATCTACCCGTTTTATCAATATCATTAAAAATATCAATAACCTGTTGTTCGTTACGTATGTTACATTCATAGCCCTTTGAAAATATACCATAAGTATTGGCTAGTTTTTTTGCAGAGGTTTCGGCGTCTGCACCAATGCGACTTGTTATAAAAACGTCCCATCCTTGTTTTGCAAAAAACTCCGCTATTCCGTATCCCGTGCCACTTTGAGCACCCGTTATAAATACTGCTTTATTCATTACATTCACCATCAATCAAAAATTTAATAACAAAGATACTATTTAAAAATAAAACTCTGTTTTAGCTGGTCTTATATCTGTCAAGGCACCAGTATAATGTCTTAATGTGTGTGACTGATATGGATGCTTTAAACATTCCTCTTCATTTATCTCAATTCCCAGACCCGGTTTATCGGGGATTGTTATGTATCCATCCTTATATTCTAAGCTCTCATTAGTCACATCTTTGCGCCACTCAACATCGCTGTACATAATCTCAAGTATACTGAAATTCGGACAACAAGCCGCAAGTTGAAGTGTTGCAGCATTAGCGACAGGTCCTGAAGGATTATGCGGCGCAAACGGTATGTAATAAGCCTCTGCCACAGCAGCAATTTTCTTGAGTTCCATAATACCACCCGCGTGAGAAATATCAGGCTGAATATAATCTGCTGCTCGCATTTCAAATAAATCTTTATATGATTTCAAAGTGTAAAGTCGTTCCCCTGCCGAAATAGCAACGGGTGATTTATCTCTTACTGCTTTTAATGCCTCTAAATTATCGGGTGGTGTAGGCTCCTCAAAGAACATAGGCTTAAACTGCTCGAGTTCTTTTGCAATCTTAATACCTGTAGGTACATTAAATCTTCCGTGACCTTCAATAAGTAAGTCAACATCTTTGCCTACTGCATCTCTTACTGCCGCAACACATTCAAGTGCAGTATTTAGGTCTTTATTTGATATTTCCAAGTAAGATTTTCCAAACGGATCCCACTTCATAGCGGTAACGCCACGCTGAACCGCAATTTTTGCCTTTTCACCAAACTCTTTTGGTGTCTTTGCACCCGCAAACCAACCGTTTACATATATTCTTACTTTATCGTTTACTTTTCCACCTAAAAGCTGATAAACAGGCACATTCAAGTGTTTTCCTAGAATATCCCAAAGAGCCATTTCAACTGCAGATAATGCCGACATTAAAACTGCACCACCTCGCCAATAAGCATCTCTGTAAATATCATGGAAATGCTTTTCAATATCTAAAGGATTTTTGCCCACAAGGTATTCTTTAATATGCTCTACCGCACCGATTAAAGCCTTTTCTTTGTATTCAAGCGTTGCTTCACCTACACCGTCGATACCTTCATCGGTAAAAATTTTAACGAAAACCCAATTTGTTCTAAAACAATCAACCGCAAAGGTTTTAATATCTGTTACTTTCATAGCTTTATCTCCTTGTAAATTTCAGCAGTAATTTTATTTTCACATTCAAAATTATCAGATGAAAGCTCATCAAACATTCCAATGTGTATAGGTACTGTTTTTTTAGCATTAATTTTTTTCGCAAAGCGAGAAGCATCGGCCATATTCATATTATTACCAACACCGTTTATTGGTAAAAACAAAGCATAAATATTGTTTGGTATATCTTCAAATATTTCTTCGTTATAAAGGGTATCTCCGGTTATATAATACTTTTTCTCACCGTCATCAATAATCACGCCAATGGGGGTAACATCACTATGTTCTGCTTTGACAGCTGTAAATGCTATGCCATTTTCTGTCCACGTGGTATGGCGGTTAAATAAAACATAATTGTTATTGCCGCCTAGTTTTCTAACTTCATCCCAAACCGATTTTGGGGATAAAACAAGAATATTACTTTCTTCAGTAATAAATTTTTCTACCGTTTCAGGGTCATAGTGGTCAAGATGATTATGCGTAAAAATCATAACATTGGGTGTGATGTTAAAATAAGTTTCATCAACAGGTGTTCTACGATAATTTTTAGGATTGATTTTTTCAACACTGTTAGATAAATAAGGGTCTATCATTATCTTAAAACCGTCTTTTTCAAAAAGAAATCCTGCTTGACCTAAATATGTAATCTTAATATTGCTCACCCACCATTGACATATCTTTAAGAATATTGTATTATATATTTAACTGAATTAATATAACTTTTTTACTGCTATTATTGGAAATCTTATTATAGGTGATGTATGATGCTTTTACCGGAGATCGTGACTGTTGGAATTTATAATTCCAATATTGCTGCCAAAAATACCGTTATTAGTAAAAAAAGAAAAACGTCTATGTTTGAAATTGAGTTGCCAATAGAAGACGGCGGTATATCATATATTAATTCAAGCTCAAAGCAAATTAAGCCTAATATGATTATTTGTGCCAAACCCGGACAAGTCAGACACACTAGGTTCCCCTTTAAATGCTACTATGTACATATGATAATTCATAGCGGAACTTTATATGATGCATTAATGGATGCCCCCGATTTTTTTGAAATCGATAAAAGCGAAACGTACGAAGAAATTTTTATAAAACTAGTAAAGCATTATAATACGCTCTCGGATAGCAAAGAAATTATTTTACAAAGTCTTATATTAGAACTGATATATACAATAACAAGAGATTCAACAAAAAGAATTAAAAACGGCAATTCAAATAACACATACACTCTGATCGAAAAATCTTTGAAATACATCAAAGAAAATTTAACTGAAAATTTAACTCTTGAAAATGTCGCAAAAGCTATGTCGATTAGTCCAATTCATTTCCACAACACCTTTAAAACTGCCGTTGGTAAAACGTTGCGTGATTACATAGAAGAACAACGAATAAAAAGAGCTACTAATTTACTGCTGACAACAAACTTTTCATTAACCCAAATCGCTTATGACTGTGGATTTTCGTCACAGAGTTATTTTAGTTATGTCTTTAAACGCAAAATGAAAGTAACACCACGTGAATATGTTAGAGAGATTTATAATAAATACGAAATATAAAGTAATAGTGTCTAACACTACCGTTTGCGGATGTGTTAGACACTATTATTATGATGCTTCTTTTAATTGTTGTTTAGCTACGCTTTGTGCGGTTTCGAGCATATTCTCCGCAAATATTGCATACCCCTTTGTTGGATCATCTACCAATACATGCGTAACGGCGCCTACTAATTTACTATTTTGTATGACTGGCGACCCAGACACGAGTGTGTCAATATAGGACCAACATTTATTTTACTTCAAACCCCACAAAGGCGAAGGGTGATATATTGTTTAAGTATACTTTATTTCCATTAAGTTGCCCTTCACAATTAATAAATTTAATATCCGAATAGTCTTTGCCGAGTTCAACAACAGGCTCGATAGCCGTATCGGCATAAAAATTCCAAAGGCCTACTACCAAACAACCATCTTTCTCCTTGGTTTGCATATACAAAGATGGATGACCGTAAACGTATGCAGGAAGTTTTTTGCCCGATAGCCAAGGAATATTATCGGCAATTTGGCGTCCTCTTGCGTAGTGCTTAAGCATTGACGAATCATCAAATCGGGTATTTATATTAAGCACCAAGAACCTTTCGCCATTTGCGTTCTCATATCTATACGAAACAGGAATATTCCCGTCAAAGGTTTTAATATCACTTAAAATTTCAGCACTTTTGTTGAGTTCAATGTGGTAAATATCCGCACCTTTTAAGGAAATATAATTGTTATTATTCAAAAAACGTTCTTCTTTTCTTACAACGATTGAACTGTTGTTATCATCTAAAAGCGAATTTATTTTTTTAAGACCAACATCAATCCCTCTGTCCATAAGAATTTCTGCTGCGGCAATATCTAAGATTACTCCGTTTTTAAGTGCAGATAACGGCAAGTTTCTTGCGTTTTCATCAAAAACAATTCCGCAAACCCCATCTCCTTCATAAACAGTCGGAATGCTGTTGCAAGCCAATGTTCTTGCCGCTTTAGAAAAAAATAAATCCTCTATATTAACGGAATTATTTACCTTTGTCGGTACTACCATATCAGAAACCTTTTTCATAGATTCATACACTCTGACTCCACAGCTTTCCTTATCGTCAAAAACACGGTCAATATCAGCGTATATACTCAGATTTCTTTCGTGGAATTTGGCATATCCTGTTTCATAATCGGCGTTAGAGGTATAGTCTATTCCATATTTAAGTATTCCGTCAGTACATCCCGAAGCTCTGATAGCTGTATCAAAACCTTCAAGAAAACTGGCGGGACAATGAATTCTCGGTCTTGGATATACATCACCCTCTGCCATGATTTCAATATCCTCATGTCGTGTCCAGGAACTTTCCATTCTTTCAAGTTCTATAACATCTTGCAGGCTGTTGCCCCAACTTTTATCAACCGACCAATACGGTGCACCGATAAGACGAACAAACGGTTTTGTGTTTCCTGCAAGTATCTTGGCAAGTTCATATGCATCTGTACCGTCTATATCCCAAGATGACATACAGGCACAAGCTCCTATTCTTATTGTGCAGTCAACTTTATCCACAGCGTTTCTTACAGCGTACGCAAAATTTCTAAAGGCATCACCGTTAGCCTTTAAATAAGCATCGCGAAATTTATTTTTCCTGCCCGAAACGATGTGGCTATAAATTTCTTCCCGAGTAGATTTTTCACCTGTAATACTATTTATTATTTCAATATGTTTATCACAAAGGCAAGCAGGTGAATCAGATAAAAATCCATATCTGAAATCATCATCAAACATAATTAGGTCAATACCGCATTTTGCAATATCGCTCATATAATCAGTGGCAAACTCCACAAACTTTTCGTCAGTCGGGCACATAAATTCTCTTATTTCCGTTCCTTTTATGGAACGCATGTTTCTAAATTCGGTGTTATTTTTAACCCAAAAAGTCCAAATCCATGCGCCGACTTCAAAACCTTTTTCTTTGAAAAACTTGCAATTATCCTCAAGTTCTTTTAAAGACTCTATTCGCTTCTTTTTGTCATTCTCATAAGTATCTAGTGCGAGAAAAATCCGTTCAGCATTAAAACGTCTTAATTCTTGAAGCAATCTTTTGCGGTCGCTTCTTTTCACATTGTAATTCATTACCGGCACTGAAATTTTATGCATTTTAAATCCTCCTTATACATTTAAAAACACTACTGCCATTAAGCCGAATATAAATCCTATGAACTGTATTTTTGTGAGTTTTTCTTTATAGAAAAATCTTGATACAATATAAGTAACGATAAGTCCTCCTGCGGAGATAAGCGGAAACATTAGAGACACAGGCATTTTGCCGGATAAAATCATAACAAATAGATTAACCATTCCGTTTAAAGCACCGCAAATAATAGCCCAATGCCAACCTACTTTTGCAAAAAACTTTATCTCTGTGCGTTCTTTTAAAATGGACATTATCAACATAACAACTGTTACAATAGCAAGAGCAACTATCATAAACTCGTTTTTATACGCTCCGTTTGATGCAATCTGTTGCATTTTTTGCACAACAGTACACATACCGTTACCCAAAAAAGAAAGGAATACGCAAATAATCCATTTGAGAGAAATTTTTGCTTTTTCATTACTTTTATTAGTAAGAAAAAGAGAAATTACAAGCAAAAGCATTCCGGGTATAAAGCCTGTGCTAACAGTATCGCCTATTATAAGTCCATAAAAGGTTGGTATCATCAAGGAATATGAAATAAACAAAGATGTTAGTGACAGTGAGCCGTAGGCAATAGCCAAAACCATAAATACAGAAGCCACCGCATACGATATCGCAAAACCTATTGAATATGGTATAAAGGAAATGTCAAAACTAAATTTTGATGAGGTAACGACAAAAAACAATAGTGCAACAGTACTTAAAAGTGTGTTAAAAAAATATACTCCTGCGCCATTAGTTTTCTGTGTATACGGTTTTTTTACGATACTTTGACCTGAAACTCCCAAAATGATTGCAAGTAAATATAATGTGTTCAACTTTCTCTTTACCCCTTACCTATTTTATTTTTATTATACCATCTGTCTTTGAAATAAAAAATATATAATATTCTTAAATTATTGCACTATCTTCCCTAACGTGTTATAATAGTGCATATAGGAGTGGATGTTAATGATAATTCAATACAACGCTGAGCAACTAAATCGGATCATCAAAAATATATTTGTTCTCACGGGTATAAGTATTTCGATATTGGATAGTAACTATAATGTCTTGGCAAACTGTTCAAAAGAACAGGATTTTTGTTTCCTTTCACAAAATTTTGACAACAAAAAAAAGCTTTGTTCACAGTGCGACCAAGAATTGCTTAAGCAATGCCGATCTACTAAAAAATTGGAGTGTCATATCTGTTGGGCGGGTCTATACGATTCTGCTATGCCAATTATAAAAAACGATACTGTGGTAGGGTATGTAATTATGGGACGCATACGCTCTGAAAGGTCTCCTGCTCTGCCACAGTTTTTTCCAAATGCCGATCTCCAAACTGTTGAACAATTAAACAACTTGTATTATAAATTACCCTTTATGACCGAAGACAAGCTTACATCATTATATGATCTTTTATCCTATATTCTGTTTGAACCATCTATCCAAATCGTGTACGACTCATTCATAAATGAAGCGATAAATTTTATTGATATGCATTTACACGAGAATTTAAGTGTTAGTGTACTCTGCAATACATTTCATATATCAAAAAACTATTTGTATAAAACTTTTTCGGATAATTTCGGTAGTTCTGTTAACGAATACATTGCAGCGCAACGTTTGAAACGAGCCAAGAACTTGCTGACCGTTGACAATGAACCGATCTACATTGTTGCCGAAAAAGTCGGAATCTATAATTACCCTTATTTCTGCAGATGGTTTAAAAAAAGAACCGGCATTTCTCCAAAGGAATATAGAAAATCATCCCGAAAATAATCGGGATGATTTTTTTACGATGCATCTTTTAATTGTTCTTCTGCTACTGACTGAGCAGTTTCAAGCATATTCTCCGCAAAGATTGCATACCCCTTTGTTGGATCATCAACCAATACGTGAGTTACAGCGCCAATGAGCTTGCCGTTTTGGATAATGGGACTTCCCGACACGAGTGTGTCAAGAGGGATACAACAACTAATTTTTGGCGATTTTTAGGCCATTTTCGACCCCAAAATGCTCATTTTGACCAAAAAAGAAGGAGAAATACTAAAATGAGTACATTTTCAA
>SVPL01000059.1 GCA_015065925.1 Oscillospiraceae bacterium | reverse complement strand
TGATGTCACTTGGACTTAATAATGCACTGGAAAAATCAGGAATCAGAAAAAATTATAAGATTGTAGGCCCCTCTCAATCCCTTTATAAAAATCAAAACAGAAAATCACTTTTAGAGTATGTTTATGAAAAAATCGGGGACACCCAATACGAAAGTTTTATAGACATTAATTCATCTCATTCATACACCAAACCCAATACACCTTTAGGATATGATGATACCGTTTATGAACCTTATGCATCATATTCTATGGCAGAGGAAAATTTCAAATATTATGATGACCTTTTAACAAAAATCAACCAAAGAGAAAAAACTTTCTGGTGTGATGAATACTTCGCTCACGCGGGTGATATAAGGTGTTGGGACGGAGTGGGTATGCAAGCGGTACAGTTTGCGGCAGGTTTTACTGCAGGGGCAAACAACGGTATGAATCGTATGGTGGTTTGGCAGTTGTTTGATACGCTGTGGGATCCAAGTGCGGCGTATGGTACAGCTTATATAGATCGTGCTACCGAGTTTATTGGTGGTGTTCACGCGGTTGGTGCCTGTCCATCATTTGTGTTTGCAGATGGCTTTAATTGCCCAAATGGTGAGGATTGCGGTTGCCATAATTATTATTCCTACTCATCTTACCTGCCTCGCACAACCTACTATGGAATTAATTTAATTGGTAAGTATATGAACAACAAAAACGCTTCGGTTTATAACACTAGTGTAACAGGTGAAGTTGCCGAGTTTAGTGACGGACTTTACGTTAGTGCCATTAAAAATGATGATGGCAACACGGTAATACTGGTTGTAAACACAGAAAATAATGCCGTTAACGTGAACGTTCAACTCGAAAAAAACACCGATATTTCATATAAGCGTTATACTTATGAACCCAAATGTGTTGTTCCCACCTCTGAAGCAACTTCAATTCCAAGCGATAAGGATATTGCCATATACGGAATGAATGAATTTAGTGACGTTGTTCCTGCTCGTTCATTTAGTATATACGTTTCTTCTTCAGGTGGCTTTATGGGTGGAGATGCTGAAATACCCTTTTAATTAAATAATATCAAATAAATATCAAAAATGATTACATCATATCTGATGGGCGAAGGCTCATATTCGCCCTGAAAGGTTTTTATCTCCCTCAGGTCAAAGCATTTACGCTTTGACTACAACAAAAACGGCTAGGTCTTTCGGGGCCTAGCCGTTTTTGTTGTTATCTATTGTAATTAAACTATTTGTAGAGGGGGCCGTAAGCGGCGCAAGCGCGATAATCCTGACCTTCCTTATCCATACCGAATGCGTTCCAAGCGGCGGGACGGAAAATGTCTTCCTCTTTTACATTGTGCATACAAACGGGAATTCTAAGCATAGAGCAAAGGGTAATAAGGTCTGCGCCAATGTGACCGTAGGAGATTGCTCCGTGGTTAGCGCCCCAATTGTTCATTACATCATAAGCGGTTTTGAATGCGCCTTCGCCTGTAACTCTGGGAGCAAACCAAGTGCAGGGCCAGGTGTAGTCGGTGCGTTTCCAAAGCTTATCGGAAACCTCGTCGGGGAGGTTGATTGTCCAACCCTCGGCAATCTGTAAAACGGGGCCAATTCCCTTAACAAGATTAAGTCTAATCATTGTTGCGGGCATCTGGGCGGTTGTTAAGAAACGGCTGGAATATCCGCCGCCACGGAAGTAACCTAAATCGGCATAGTTCCAGGTGGAGTTTTCGAGTATTGCCTTTTGGTCAGCTTCGGTAATCTCAAACCAGGGCTTCATAATGCCGTTGCCGTTTTCATCCTTAGCGGCACCGTTAGCGTCTAAGCAACAAGCACCCGAGTTAATAAGGTGAATAAATCCGTTAGATTCTTTTGCCTTGCCTTCAATATCATAACCTGTAACGCGCTTTACTGCCTCGCCACTCCAATAGGTGCGAACATCGGCAAACATCTGAGCGCGGTTGGTGAGTAGCTTCATAAAGAGCATACCAATGCCGTTAAGTACATCGTTTTCGGTTGCAAGAATGTAGGGCTCTCGGGCTCCGTTCCAGTCAAAGGATGTATTGAGCATAGCCTCGGGGAAGTCACAGTTGGGGTAGAAGTCTGTCCATTGACGCTGACCTTGGAAGCCTGCGGCAATGGCGTTGTGACCAACCATTTCCTCCTCACAGCCCTCGGGGAGATTTTTGTTGCCGTTCATAAGGTCTTTAATGATAACCATCATTTTAACAACAAATTCCCAATCGCTATCCTTATGCTCGCGGGAGCGCTGGAGCTCCTCGGGGTTTTTATCAAAGCCCTCAATGCAGTTTTCTCTAACCCACTTGTATGCCTTTTCGTACTCGGCTTTGTCATAAATGCCTTCGGTCATTCTGCGGATAATTTCAACCTCGTCAACCGACTCAACACGCATACCAAGGTATTCTTCAATAAATGCGGGATCAATAATAGAACCGCCAATACCCATACAAATAGAGCCAATCTGCAAATAGGATTTACCGCGCATAGTAGCGGCGGCAACTGCGGCGCGACCAAAACGAAGAAGCTTTTCTTTAACATCTTCGGGAATGGAAGTGTCGCTCATATCCTGAACATCGTGACCATAAATGCCAAAAGCGGGAAGTCCCTTTTGTGCGTGGGTTGCAAGTACCGATGCAAGATAAACTGCGCCGGGGCGCTCGGTTCCGTTAAAGCCCCAAACAGCCTTTATTGTTTTGGGATCCATATCCATTGTTTCTGCGCCGTAGCACCAACAAGGTGTAACGGTAACTGTAATGTCAACACCCTCCTTGCGGAATTTATCGGCACAGGCGGCGGCTTCACCAACTCTGCCAATGGTGGTGTCGGCAATAACTACCTTAACGGGCTCACCGTTGGAATAGCGAAGATTTTCGGTGAAAAGCTTAGCGGCACTTTTTGCCATATTCATTGTTTGAGCCTCTAAGGATTCTCTTACCTTAAGTACACCGCGGCGTCCGTCAATAGTGGGGCGAATACCAATTACGGGATAATCGCCAATAAGTCTGTTTTCAGCCATAATAATATACCTCCATATTTAAAAAAATATTACTTTCCATAATTATCATAACAGTTGCAAATAGAAATTACTTGTGTTATAATACTTAAAAAGTATAATAATATCCCGTTTTTTGAAATAATCACACCTATTTTAGGTGATAAAATAAAACTTTTTGTATTGAAAGGATGATTTTTTGAAATATTATTCCTATCGCGAAGCTCAGCCCCACGGCACCGAGCATTTGCCCATAGATTATTACAATGTAGATGAACATCACCCAAGGTACGAAATGATACACCATTGGCATAAGGAATATGAGATTATTTTTGTAAACAGCGGTTGGTTGGAGCTTACCTTGGATGCCGATACTCTTTATTTGCGCTCAGGAGATATAGTGCTTATTAACCCCGGTGTTATGCATAGCGCAGTACCTAAGGCGGCACGATATGAATGTCTGCTTTTTAGCCTTGATATAGGCATAAAACAGCATCTTGCCCGTTATGAGGCGGGTAGGGGGATTTTGGCTCAGGAGAGAACTTTGCCTATTTTTATTGTTCAGGAAAACCAAAAAATAAAGCAGGCGGCAATCCTTTTAAAAACGGCAATGGCAGGACGAAAGGCAGGATTTGAGTTAAACGCATTATCGGCAATATCTACCATTTTTGCTGAGGTTATTACAAACGGCCTCTCGGTGAAAGCCAGTGAGCAATCAATAAAATTTTATGAGCGACTTCTCCCCTTTGAAAAGGCGGTTTCTTATATTGAAAATAATTATGGTGGTCAGATTTCCCTTGAGGAATTAGCAGGAATAACGGGTATGAGCCGAAAATATTTCAGCGAATATTTTAAAAAGGTGTCGGGCAAGGGCGTTACCGAATTTTTAAATTGCTACCGAATTGAAAGGGCAGCAGAAATGCTGACCTTAACCGATGCACCCGTAACCGAAATAGCCTTAGACTGCGGCTTTAATGATTTAAGCTATTTTATAAAAACCTTTAAAAAGCAAAAAAACACTACACCCGCAAAATACAGGAAGGACTTTTAAGATGAATAATACTGTTGAATTTAAGGGCACTGATACCTTTGAGCTTGATGGTGGTATGGTGGCTTTTTTATGCATTATGCTTTTCCTTTTAGGACTTGCAATATATTGCGTCTATTCTTTTATAAAAGATATGAAAAAAAGAAAAGAAGATTACGAAAAATTAGATGAAGAAATTGAAGAAGCGCCGATTGATATTGTAAAAGCAAAGGTTATAAACAAATACACCGACACGGTTTACGGTATAAGCTCAAAATATCCCAAACACAGAATTGGCTATTTTTTAACCTTTGAAACCGAAGATGGTAAAACCATAACCTATGATGTAGGCGAAGAGATATTCAACTGCACCTACGCATACACAGCGGGTGACCTTGCCACCTCGAACGGAAATTTTTTAGATTTTAAGTAATAAAAACAGACAGTTAAAAATATTGTTAGAAAATAGCAAAAGGTGTTGACTATATTTCTTTTAAAATGTATAATTAAGTAAGTGTTGCAAAGTTATGATTTTGGGGGAATGACTATGAGAGATTTTTATACTACCGAAGAAGCGACTAAGGAAGCGTTTTTGTTTGTTAGCTATTCTCATAATGATCAAGAAATAGTAAAAGAATGGGTAGATTTTTTAATTGACCAAGGTGTAAGAGTTTGGTGGGATAAAGCCTTTTTGGGCGGTGATGATTGGGAAACCATAGCTCAGGATTTGTTATCTCACGAAAATTGTTCGGGAATTTTGTTTTTTGCCAGCGAAAATGCCATTCAAAGCTCAAATGTAGCAAAGGAATGGCGTACCGCAGCCAAAACGAAGGAGAACCGCGCGGAAGGTGTTTTTTATCCCCAAATTATTATGATAGATAACGGCAACGGCATTGACTATAAATTTTTAACCAACTATGTTAAAAAAACAGAGGAGCTTTTCTCTGATGATGATTATGATGATTTTCGTAGTCTTTTTGGTAAAAAGGATCATATATATTATGTTGCCGATAAAACAACAGATAAAGAAGCGCTGCTATACACCATCAAGAAGATTGCGCCCCATGCAATGGACGAATATGGAATTATACAGGACAAGCTAGCCGATATTTCAAATTCCGTAAAAGATACTATTTTTAAGCTTGGTACCTACGGCACAGGTGAGCGCCCACTTTTATGGCGTCAAATCAGCGTCAGCGATAACGAAACCACCTTGCTATGTCAAGATGTTTTAACAGATGACTTTGGCGGTCAAAAAGCGACCGAATGGCTAGAGTCTTTTACCGAAAGCGCATTTTCTTTGGATGAGCAGAGTGCTTTGCAGGGTAAGATAAGGCTATTAACCGTAAACGAAGCCGAAAATATTTCTGATGAAGCTTTATCAGCCTCTAAAATTTGGTGGCTTGCAGATTGCGAAGGCAATTTGCAATCGGTAGTTCGTGAGGACGGCACCGTTTATAAAGGCGGATACAACAATAAATTATATCAAAAGGGTATTCGTCCGGTTATTACTTTGGATAGTATTGAGCTTTACAGCATAGTTAAAAATAAATAAGAGGAGATTTAATTATGAAAAAAATTGAACGAAATCCTTTGCGCGACATTTTAGACCATCAAAGAATACATCAGTTAGAAAAAGCAGGTACTTCTACCATTTTTCCTGTATATAAGCCGAAGGATGATATTGGCAAAAATATATTTGCCGCCATTAACAAGCGTTTAATCGACTTAGGAAACGGCAAGCTAGGTATTCCTATGGATGATGTAGAAAAAAAGGTAGGTCTTTTATCTCAATGCCAAGGCTTGCAGACATTAGTTTCTTTGGTTAATGACTTCGGATTGGATTTTGATGATAGAAGTTATGATACTTTGAATGGTCGTTCTATTCGTAATATAATGGACGCCATTTTGAAGGATATTATAAATAAGCTACGCGTGAGCGATATAGAAATAGATGAGGACTCCTCCGAACAAAGCGCTAAAGAAAGATTTATTTTTGACGCTTCTCCTTATGATTCGGTTCATTTTAATACCGAAATCGCAAGTATTGAAACCATTACTTGGGTTTTACCTACATTCTTCCAGATTTTGGTAATACATGCCAAGGCAGGACAGATTTGTAAATGGGAAAACAATCTGGTTCGCATTATCCGTTATGGCTTAAGCTATATTAATAAAGCATTTATTGACGGTAGCAAAAATCCCGACGGCAAGGGACTTAAGATTGGCTGGAACTTTGCCAGAGATTGTGAAGAGCCTTCCCTATATTTCACATTTGCTGTTGGTGAATGCTTCTTGGATATGTTTGCTACCTTTGAGGAAGTGTTAAAGCATCCCTATAATGTTATGAATAATACCGTATACGGTACTGAAATAGATCAAGATGAGCAAAAAACCTTCCTTGAAAATCAAGAAAAGTTTAAGCAAGAGGAAATTGATAACGCAAATAATCCAAAGGATATAGCCCGACACACTCCATATAATGAGTTGGTTCGTTTGTTTAGAATGATTAATTCTAATGACAGACTTGGCGAACAAGATCTACACGAAGAAATTAAGGTAGATACCACAGGCCGTTACGGCGTTTTAGAAAAGCATTTAAAGGATGTAGCCAGAGAAATATGGAGATTTGTAAAGGATGATTTAGCAGATAAATTCTTCTATAATGACTTGGCTTCCAAGCTAACAGAAGAGGATTTGCGAATGAGTACCACCAGTGACGCCCTTTTCAATACTGTTTATATTGCCAATATTCTTATTGACGCAGGTATGGATGAAATTTTGCAGCTGGAAATGCGTCAGGCAGAAATAAAAAGCAACGATTCTGCTTTAACTCCCGAAGAACGCCAAAATCAGGAGAATATTGCTGTTGAAAAGCAAAGAGAGTATGAGAACCTTTTGGAAAGCTGTCAGTTGGCAGTTCAAAGAGCCTTCCGTACCTATGAAAGTCTAAAGAATTCAGGTAAGGACTACATTGTTGACCAATTCTTAATTGGTTTTAATGAACGCTTTGTTGTACATAAGGATCGCGTTAACGATTTAAGAAAATTGCGTATGCGTGTTTTCTCATTGTTGCCTATGCTTATTCACACCAACAATGTTATTAATACCTATTTGGTTAAATATCCTCAGGTTAATATGCAAAAATACGCCGCATATATTTTGGAGAATAGATATTCAGAAGAAAATGATGAGGAACAGTTCGAGTGGATATGGGAAAAAGACGGATATTTCAGCGGTAGTAACTACTATTATGTTAATGCTGTTAAAGAACTGTACGAATATTATGAGGAGTATGAAGAGACATACATTCCCATTGGCGAAAACAATCAAAAGTATGAACAGAAGTTTATTAAAAAGCTAAACGGCCCTCACGGTGAAATTACCCTGCTTAAAGCCGAGCACGAAAAGACCGTAGAAGAAAAGCAAAGAACCCTTGACCAATACAAGGCTCAGATTGAGGAGCTTGAAAATCAGTTAAGGGAGGAGCGCGCCAAGAAGCCCACAATTGAGGATGGAATTCGTGAGTTGATTCAAAAGGAAATCAATCAACAGTTTGTTGCAAATATGACACGCGCATTCAATCAGGCGGCAAAGGTATTAGCCCCCAACACGGTTGACTCTACCGAGGATGAAAACGGAGAATATACAGAGCTTACTGCGGCTATGTTGGAAATGTTTGTGGCAGAAAGCTATGGAAAGAATTCAATGTTTAAGGAATGTGATCCGGAGGTTTATAAGCAGCAAACCAAATACTTTAAAAATGACCTTCGCGCAATTATTAATCATAATATTGATGATATTAGCAATGATGTAAAATATCATCAAAGTAATATGTATACAAAATTAGGATAAGCAATGAGCTTTGGAGGATGTTATGGCTAGATTAAAAGTAATTTCTTATTTTTCTTATAAAGGCGGCGCGGGACGCAGTACCTTGGCGTACAACACAATTCCCATTTTGGCAAAGGAGCACTTTCAGCCAACCAAAAATCAACCTATAATTATTATAGATACCGATTTGGATAGCTGTGGTATGTCTTACCTTTTGGGTGTGGATGCCGATGTAAAGGATGATTGCTGTACACAGGATTTATTAAAAAACGGTTTGAAATCATTAGAGCGTCCTGAGTTTATTTGGCAACACCCCAATTTTAAGGATTTATTTGCAGTGGGCGACAAGTTTGGCTATGAAAAAGATGCGATTTTGTTTTTGCCTGCAAAGGATGTAAAAAATGTAGATGATCAGGGAAATTATAATGATGCTAATAATCCCTTTGTAGAAAAATTAAATAATTTTATTGAATTTTGTAAATATTACAAGGTGCCTGCAGTAATTTTAGATTCTGCAGTAGGTAATAATGCTATTGCCAATGCAACAAATCAGGTTTCCAAGGTTGTAGTTTGTTGTATGCGTCCTACCATTCAGTTTGTTAATGGTACCGTTAGATTTCTTAAAACCATAGAGAATGGCGGCGGTTCGTTTGACGGTCGCAAAAAAATCGTTGTTGTCCCCAATGTAATTCCTCAGGAAACAGTTACTGTTGATGACAGAAAATATCCTGATTATGCTATTTCTCGTATTACCAATCAGTTTAATATGCTTGCCGATAATCTTTCAGAGGATTCTAAAATTACATATAGATTAGATATGTTAAATACATCGGAATTTGGTATTCCTGCAATCCCGAGCTTTATGTGGCGTGAAGGACAGCTTGCAACTCAGACCGAGCTTAACGAAAACGAAAAATTAGCATTGGAAAGATATAAAAAATTAGCCGCAGTAATCAGTGAGTGCTAATAAACGGAGGAAGGTTTATGGATACTAAACTCCAAAACGGAGCCCAGGAGCTTAAAAGACTTGCCAGGCAGCTTGAATATCTTTTAGAGGAAGAAATTGTAGACAGTAATATACGGCTTTACATTTTCTCAACGGATGATATTGAAGAAATAATAGAGGATTATTTATGCGAATACCGTCAGTTCCCTCTATACATAAAAAATATATTATCTTTAACCTTTTATTTTGCTTATGCCTGCTATCGTTATGATATAGATTACGGTGGTATGGATTCAGGAAAAATGACCAAGCATAACTCTAAACGAGTAATTAAGAGTTTACGCGAGGCTTTCGTAAAGTATCCTGTAACACAAGAGCTTATTCAGTTTGTGTTAACTGATATTCAGTTTGATATGGCGCAGGGTATGGGAGAATTAAAGGATGTATTTGGAGATATAAGCAATCGTGATATGAGTCGATTTAGCTTTAATCCCTATTTCAAATTGATTTCCGCTTATGATAAAAATCCTTCCCGTTTTCAATGTGAAAGCAGTGTAGAGATGCTGCGACTGTTAAAGGAGCTTTTGGAAACACTTACATTTTTGCATAACTATGAATTGCATCAAGAAAGCGCAGATATGTTCCGTTTTGTTTGTAAAAACCATGTTTCTTGCGAATTTACCTCCTTGCCTTTGAAACATATTTTCTTTCAAAGTCCTAAATACTTTGGCGGTATATATCATCTGTTTAGTTTGGAAAATCGCGCCCATATTGATGATGTTGGTAAAATCGTTCAGTCGGCAATTGTTATGCGTTATTTTTCAGGCTCTAACTCGCTTACCTTTACTGCGCCCTCTACCGAGGAGGATGAGGAAGATGCCTCACACCTAGCTACTCAGCGTCCCTATGAGATATATATGGAGATAACGGGGCGGGAAATAGCCTTAAAATCCCGCATAGAGCATAGCACTAAAAATTCCAACAGCATTGATCAAATCCATACCGTAAATTACAAATATATTAAAAATCTGGCGTTGGCTATATCAGATGCGATTAGTGCAAATGCAGGTAGTGCAGAAGCGTTACATATGCGGTTTAGTCAGGTTTATCCCTATATTTTCCAAAAATCAGGTATTCAGTCACAACCAATAATGGATTATACAGACGCCGCCTTGGATTGGGATACGGTCGTAATTATGTTGCTTATTGAAGCCAGTCCTACGGCAGTATTGGAATTTTTAATGTGGCGCGTTCCGCAAACCTTTTATGATATTGTTAAAAATTTATATAATCGTACCAATCTTGATTTCTTTAAGGCTAAGGAATCAAATTTGGATGCAGAAGTACAGCGCATACACGATCAAAAATTCATTATAGGTGAAGCGGGAGGCTTTGGTAAAATTACCAAGCTTAAGCCTACGGGCAGACTTTTGGCGCGTGCCAGAGCTATGTTTATTATGTCCAGACTTTCTATGCTTCAGGAAAATGAACAGGATGAAAGCTTAATTTATACAGGTAATTTGCGCAGTAACATTTCTTTGTTGCAGAATATGGATCCCAATGAACAAGAGGAAAAATTGGTGCGCAATTCTTGCATTATTCTTAGTGAAACTTTAAAGCATTTAATCTGTTTTTATTCGGGACTGTACCGTTACGGAGAAATAAAAGCCGAATATGACAGTGAAGCGTGCTATAAATGTCTTAGCAAATCTGAGATTGAAGAAGCGCAGTCCGATTTGGAAAAAGCCTTTTTTACTGCGGCTAAGGCAAAGGCAGAGGTATTGGCTAAGGAAAAATATGAAACCGACCGCCCCTCGGATACCCTTAAGCTATTCCAAAAATTTATTGATTTTTGTGATGAGAAAAAGGCAGACAACCGTTATTTGTATGCCGCGGTTGGTAAATATGAAATAATGGATAAATATGTAGTTAATAAGGAATATTCGCAATTATTTTCGGTTAGCGGAGATCCTTATAATCATGCGAAATCCTGGGTTAAAACAACCTTGGAGATATTAGAGTATTTTAAAACGGGTAGCTTTAGCGATACGCCGTATAACCACGATTTGTTTAACACTATTTATCCTTTTACTGCTGTGTTTAATCGTGGAAAAGAAAACCCCGACGGTTATAAAACCGTGAATTTTTCTCTTAACATTGATATTGATAGTGACCATAATACGGAATATCAGTCTGATATTAATGTTTTGTCGGAATTTTCCTTTGCAAGAAGCGAGGTTTACTATTGCTTACCCAATATCATCCGTTCTAACCATAAATGGTGGATAGATCCCGTGTTGATTAATTTCAGAAAGTTCAACGATATTTTTACGGAAACAAGAAAGGAAGAAGCATAATGCAAGCAACAAGACACATTATGTTAGATGCATATGATTGTGAGTCTGAGCAGGCAAATAGTTTTATGGCTGTAAACAATTTGCTTGTTAATCTTACTCATAAATTGGGTATGGAGCCTGTAATGCCACCTTTTTTGTTACCATATTATTATTGTGATGAAATGGAAGACGGCGGAATTAGCGCATTTATTGTTTGTGAAAATGGCTCTCACATTACAATTCATACATTCCCCTTTCGCCATTGTTATTTTATTGATATTTTAACCGATGTTTTTTGTGAAGAAGCAGATATTATCAATATTATTAATCAACAAATTTATGCAGGTAATATTAATATTCAAGTAGTGGACAGGCGCAATGATAACAATCCTTCCTGTGACATTAATTCCTCCTTGGATTTTGGACCGCACTATATGATTTCGGTGGAGGATTTTGATGTTACAGCCGAACAAATTTTTAAATGGTTGGATAATATAGCGCCTAAAATTAATATGGTGCCTATTTCACGCCCCTATGTGATTTTTGACAAAATGGAAAATCCTGAATTTATTTCGGGCGTTTTGGTGGTGGCTCAAAGCCATATTGCTTTTCATTATGATATTTCCGAGCGTACCGCAAACATAGATATTTTTTCTTGTAGCTTTTTAGATGATGGTATTGTTGAATGTATGTTGGAACAGGCATTTGGAGATAAGGTGAAAATTGATTTATTTGCCCGAGGCAGTAAATATAAGAACAATATTTATCACGCCGAAAAGCATAGAGTTCAATTATCTATGAATAAATCCTGGCAGAAAAACATTCAATAAAAACGGTGGATGCAAAGCTATAAAATCAGTTAAAAATGAATGGGGAAGAAGTGAAAACAACATTTTCATTTCTTCCCCATTTTAGGTTTTTATTATTTTATAACAATATCTTCCCAACCTGCTACATATTGAGAAAGGTGTACAATATCTAAAAGGTTAATGCTACTGTCACCGTTTACATCCAAGGCGGTTTGGTCGCACTCAATCTCCCAATTCGCAACATACTGGGCAAGAATTGTTACATCCACAAGGTCTATATTAAAATCCTTATTCAAATCACCCGTTTTTAAATCCTCAACCAAAAGGGTGAAGGTTGCAGTTTTGCCTTCATAGCTTACTGTTACGGTTTTTTCGCCTACTGTTTTGGAGTCAAAGCCGCTGAGCGTAAAGCCTTTGGTGATTATTTCCTCGGTGTTATTGCTGTATTTAAGCTTTATTTTAAGTCCGCTTGAGCTTAATGTAGCGTTTAAAAGATATTTTGTTTTGGTCGGCAGGCTTACCACTTCAATGCCTGTTAGAGTCTTGTTGCTTTGCCATACTGCATATAAGGTGGCAGCGTAATCCTTTCCGTTAGCTTCGGGGAAAAGGGTTTCGGGAGTAAAAGACTCGGTATATTTATAAAAAGTATCTGAATTTTGGGTTTTAGACCATCCTAAAAAGGTGTAGCCTTCCCTAACAAGACCAAATTCGGTTGGATTAGAAAAGCCTGAAGTATGCTCTGTTCCAAAAACAAAGGACTCTGTGAAAGCCTTTTGGGTGTCGCTTATGTAAATATTTCCATCGGAGTTAATATAATATTTAGGCGGAGTGGTAACTTCGGTTTTGCTTGTCCATTCACGGGATATAACGCACCAGCCCGTTTTTCCGTTATAGGTGGTTTTGCCCCAGGTGTATTTGCTATCGGTTGCCGTTTCTGTGACGGTAAAAACGGTACCCTTAGGCAATGCCGTTAGAACACCATAGCTTGTACCCGCACCGCTTCGCATATTAATTCCTGAGTCGTCCTCAACGGTATATTGAATGGTTTTTGTGGCTTCAAGATTTAACTTGCCACCGTTTGCATTGTAGCTTAATGTAAGTCTTTTATTTTCTGTAAGTGTGTTTTTAGAATAATGGGCAATGTAACCGTATTCAACATAATCTCGGCCTGCTAACTGCATTTTAAGATGTTCTGCCAAATAGCTTTTGGTTGTAGTTCTCTCCCATTTTATGGTACTTGCACCGTCAGAATTGCAATCGGTAAAATACACGGTATCCCCCTCGATTGCCGTTACAAAAATGGAGTGATTGGAGCTTTTATTGGCGGCAGTACGATAACGCAAAATATCGCCCGGTACCAGCTTGTCAATAGGGGTTTTGGTGGATGTGGAATTGTAGCGCACCCAACCCTCACCCTCGCCATTGGCAAAATCGGTGCCCCATATGTAATAGGAAATCCATCTTGCGTAGCCGTGACATTCCCAACCAACAACCGTGCCATTTACCTTCCATTCGTATTTTTGACTGCCATGAGGGTAAAGAGTTTTTACTTCGTTTAATTTTTCATTAAACTCCAAGGCGGTGTATGTGGTTGCGATTGCTTTTGGAGATAGTACAAACAGTAGTGTTATACAAAGAAAAAGGGACATTGCTTTTAGAATGATTTTTTTCATTGTTACCTCTCTTTTTAAAAAGCCGTCAACAGCATAATTTCAGTTGACGGCGAAAAACAATTTAATCGTTTTTGATTTTATAAGATAGCTTCATTAGGCTATCGCCCAAATGAACATTTTCTACTGCAATTTCGGGATGGTTTACCGCTAAATCATAATGGGAAAAGTTCCAAAACCCTTTAATTCCTAAATGTATAAGGGCTTTGCAGATTTCATATGCATCGGTTTGTGGAATACAAAGAATGGCGCAAACAGGAAGATTTTCGCGGCAAAATTCGTCCAAATCATCAATATGGCGAATGGGCAAGCCCTTAATAATCTGTCCCTTTAAGGCTTCTTTTTTATCAAATATACCTATAAGGCGAAAGCCCTTGCCTTCAAAATTCATATGACTTGCAATGGCGCGACCTAAATTACCTGCGCCGATAAGTATGGCGCGGTTGGATTTATTGAGCCCCAAAATACTTCCTATTTCATCTCTAAGCTGCGCAATGTGGTAGCCGTAGCCCTGCTGACCAAAGCCACCAAAACAGTTTAAATCCTGCCTTATTTGACTGGCGGTAAATCCCATTTTTTCTGAAAGCTCACGGGAAGAAATGCGCTCAACGCCTTGCTCCAACAGTTCACCCAAAAATCTGTGATAACGGGGCAATCTGTTTATAACAAGCTCAGATATACCTTGTGAATTTGTCATACGCCTTCCTCCTTTATATATTTTAAAAGCATAAATTAAAGCATTTCTTTAAGTCTAAGGTCAATTTCCTTAAGGAAGGTTTCGGTGTCTACTGTTTTTTTGTTTTCCAAGGTGGAAAGAGCAGCTAAATCACCGGTCATAACGCCTTCCTCAATGGTACGAATGGTTGCCTTTTCGAGGGTATCTGCAAAACGGCAAAGCTCAGGAGTGTTATCCAACTCTCCGCGCTTACGAAGGGCACCTGTCCAAGCAAAAAGGGTAGCAACGCTATTGGTAGAGGTTTTTTCGCCCTTTAAGTGACGGTAATAGTGACGCTGAACGGTACCGTGAGCGGCTTCGTACTCATAAACCCCATCGGGAGAAACAAGCACGCTTGTCATCATAGCAAGACTGCCGTATGCGGTTGCAACCATATCTGACATAACATCGCCGTCATAGTTTTTACAAGCCCAGATATATCCGCCCTCAGAGCGAACTACACGGGCAACGGCGTCATCAATAAGGGTGTAGAAGTATTCAATACCTGCAGCCTCAAATTTTTCTTTGTATTCTGCCTCAAAAATCTCATTAAATATATCCTTAAAGCGGTGGTCATATTTTTTGGAGATTGTATCCTTAGAAGCAAACCAAATATCCTGCTTGGTATCAAGAGCAAAATTGAAACAGCTTCTTGCAAAGGATGCAATGGATTTATCAATATTGTGAAGTCCCTGAATAATACCCGAAGAGCCTTTAAAGTCGTGGATTAACTGACGGGTTTCTTTTCCGTCGGGAGTGGTGCAAACAAGCTCACATTTTGCGCCGTCGGGTACCTGCATTTCGGTGTTTTTGTAAACATCACCATAGGCGTGACGGGCGATGGTGATAGGCTTTGTCCAGGTGGGAATAAAGGGGGTAATGCCCTTTACAATAATGGGGGTGCGGAAAACAGTACCGTCTAAAATAGCACGGATGGTGCCATTGGGGGATTTCCACATCTCTTTAAGATTGTACTCGGTCATACGGTCGGCGTTGGGGGTAATGGTAGCGCACTTAACTGCAACACCGTATTTTTTGGTAGCCTCTGCAGAATCAAAGGTAACCTTATCGTTGGTTTCGTTGCGGTATTCAAGACCCAAATCGTAATACTCGGTTTTTAAATCAACATAAGGGGTGAGGAGAATATCCTTAATCATCTTCCAGATGATTCTGGTCATTTCGTCGCCATCCATCTCCACCAAGGGAGTTTTCATTTGAATTTTATCGCTCATTTTATTCTTCTCCTTTGAAATTATTTATTGCTTTCTCTGGTGTAGCTGAGCAGTCCGCCGCAAAGCAGAATATCTGCCGAACGCTCTGAAACGGCTGAATTTAAAGTGTACTCTTCATTTTTGGTTTTATTAACCAGCTTAACCTCGGTGCCATTTTCAATTGCGGCGCGGATGTCAGGCAGCTCTAATTCATCAAACTGATCTATTTTGTCATAATC
>SVPL01000058.1 GCA_015065925.1 Oscillospiraceae bacterium | reverse complement strand
CAAATTCATCTCTAGACAGATGTTCCCATTCGCCACACCAAAACAATTTATCTAAATGAACAAGTGGTAACTGTGTCTTTTCGGCAAGTGCTTTAGCAAATGTAGTTTTACCACTACCTGCATTTCCGATTATAAGAATTCGTTTCATTATAAATTTCCTTTTATTATTGAGTCGATTTCATACATAGCAACCTTGTTTGAATCCCATTTTAATAGTTTTCTTGCCTCATCATATGTAAGCCATTTATACTCAGTATGTTCATTTGATAATAAAGGCTCCAAATCACACTCAAAGGCAAACGAATACTCGGGAATAACATAAGTGTTTTTGTCCCAATGTTGCCTTTTGCTTTCCCCAATAACTTCTGTCGGGACATAGGTGATACAGGTAAGTTGCTTAATGTTTTTCGGCTCAACGCCAATTTCTTCTATAGTTTCTCTTTTGACCGCTTCAATTGGTGTTTCACCATTTTCTCCGCCGCCGGCAATAAACTGCCAATAGCTACTATCTGCCCTGCGAAATATACAGAACAAAGGCGTACCGTCAACAATTCGATACGGTATTGATAATATTTGATATGGTTCTCGCATTATTTTAAACCTCGTTAAATTATTTGTTGTAGTAAATTGTAAATTTCCGTACACACCAAAAAGAAAGTAGGAAGGGTTATTATGCTTGTTATTATATCTACAACTATTCCTTTAATTTTAAAATTCTCTTTTCTTGCTTTAATGTAAAGAATAATCGTTATTATAAATGCAACAAGTGAAAATATGCCACCTATTATACTCAACGGATAAGAAATAGGGTGCTTTGACATTTCAAGAAATGCAACAATACTATACCATATAAAAAAGCAAGACAATCCCGATGAACCAAAGAACGATATTATCAAAGAAAGCACGGTGGTTTTTAATTTACAATTATTGGTAACAGTTCTTTTGAAGACAAGGCAAAATCCACCACACAAAAACAAAGTTAGTCCTAAAATTAACGTTAATATCAAACGTCCGCCTAATAAATGAGAGGTTATATATATCGCAGTTGGTCCATCCGCACCGCCTATTATTCCTATACTTCCGTTTTGTGCAGTGTAATTACTTAATTTTATAATCGGCACCAACACAGATGCCAATACGAGAAGTAATCCTGAAATTAAAGAAATAGAACTATATATTTTGAACTTCTTCATTTATAACCACCACTTCATTTTTATGTGAAGTCTTTAATGGGGACAAGCCCATTATAATTACAGCACAATAACAATAAGAAATCAAAAAAGAGTTAAGCAAAAATCTGAAAGATATAGCGTCATCATAGTTTATTAGTGTATATAATGGGTTGCAAAAGAGCGCAACAAAAATTGATAGCGCACACAAAACTGTTAATATCCATCTAGTTTTGAAAAATTTATCTTTCAAAATACAGTTAATTATCACTATTAAAAGAGCAATGATATACATTGTTTTTTGAAGTGTAAATAGTGAGTAATAGTTAGAAAAGCTGGGCGTGTAGTCTAAGGAATATAAGGTTCTGAATGTTTGTATTTCTTTAAAAATATATAAAACTATGTAAATGAGAGCCAACACACAAGCAGCATATCTGCTCACTATCGAAAATTTCTCGACTTCTTTAAATGTTCTTAGAACCGATGCAAGTCCCAAAAATACAAAACACATTATAATGCTAAAACTTTCTAAAAACAGGCGAAAGCTATAAGTTTCAATTCTATTAAACGCCTGCAGGGAATCTCGCACATCCGAATACAAAAGGAATAACAAAAACATTGTTGGAATTAAGCGAAGTAGTGTAAAATCTGTATATTTAATAAATTTGTTCATATAACCTAACCTCTGCGTTTATCGCAAATAAAATACGTTGCATAGAAGAGTACTGTAATGATAGCGAAAATGATAAAAAATTCATGGTCGCTGGATATATGTATATTTAAAACTTCAAGCAAATCTATTATTGCAAAGCTGAAATGTTGAACAGCAATCCCATATGATAGAGTAATCAATGAAAATAGCAATGTTAGAATAGAAAAATTGAAGCCGTCAAGAATTATTGCAGTCGTAGTAACCGCAAAAACGCAAGCAAAATATATTGAAACTATTAACAGAAACTTTTTACTTTTAGAATAGACTGATGTAACAAGAAGGAATGATATAATAGTAAGCAAAGAGCATATAAAGCTTAAAGCAGGATGTGACGCATATTCGGGATACGGAAAATTACAAGTGCAGAAACTTAAAATATATAAAGTAGCAAAAACAACTAACGAGATTTTTTTCATTTTATCTCATCCTTCCGTTTCTGCACCGCTGTTTTACGAAACTCGGCAGGGGTTGAGCCGGTTATTTCTTTAAAAATACGGTTAAAATGCTGTACTGTTTTGAACCCTATCATATTCGCAATATTTTTAATGGGCACATCGGTAAAAGCAAGTTGTTTTTTGGCAATAGTAATTCGGTATTGCACTAAATATTCAATTGCAGTACACCCAAGTTCTTCTTTCATAAGTGCGGTAAGGGTCGTGTGGTTTATTCCGGCATTTGCTGATATATCGGAGAGGGTTATGCTATCACCATAATGACCTTCGATATAAAGCACTGCATCACGAAGCTTTGGGTTCTTAATAATCGGTGAGTTATCTGCTTTTTGATGGGTTAGTCCATAACCTATAAGACCGTACATACGCTCCAAGGCAATAATAATCTCCATAAAGTATGAACGTCCTCTACAAGACCAATACCAATCTCTTTGCTCGGTTAATTCCTCTAACATATAATCGGCAGATTGTTCGATCTTTTCTATCTGCGTCTCGGCGATAGGTATTACATACGCCTTATCAATAAACGGCTTTAACATAAACATATCGTGGGTGGTCGCAATGTCACCATATTTGTTGGAGCGTAAAAGTTCAAAGGTCATATTAATATTTAAGAATTTGGGATGAAAATATACACAGGTGTAATGCGCTTTTGATTTTGATAAAAATACAGGGTTTTCAGACTCATCAAAGCACAAAAAAGATGGCGCAGATGCACTAATTTTTTCACCATTAATTTTAAATTCTAATTTTCCTTTAGTAAGAATAATCAGCAAAAAACACTTGTCCTTAATATTGATATTATCAAGTGAACCGTCTTTTACACACTCTACAAAAGCAACCTTGCCTTCGTTATACTTTCTTCCAACTGTAATATGCTGCATATCTCCACCACCTTTAACTGTTTGTATTTTACCATAGTTCCACTTATTGTTCAATATTTTGTTATTATCTAATTTAAAATTTATTTTATCTGATTTTAAATTTTAATACAAAAAAATTCCGAAAAAATATATAAAAATTTCCTTTAATAATAAACTAAATATCTCACACAATAGTATCACAAACGCAAAAACTTTTTTACAAAAAGGAGTGAATAAGTAATGGCTAGCAAACACGTAGTTCCCGAAGCAAAGGACGCTATGAACCGTTTTAAGATGGAAGCCGCTAACGAGGTTGGTGTAAATCTTAAGCAGGGTTATAACGGTGATCTTACCTCTAAACAGGCTGGTTCTATCGGCGGTCAGATGGTTAAAAAGATGATCGAGTCTTACGAAAACAGCATTAAATAAGAGTAATCTTTAAATTATAACAGCCCTCACAGAAATATCTGCGGGGGCTGAACTTATTAAGGGTTAATTAGCTGCTTTAAATCCTCAGACGGTGAACAACCAATATATTTTTTGTATTTACGATAAAATGCCGAATAATCACCAAATCCGCTTACCGAAAAAGCATCCGAAACACTTTGCGTAAGATAAAGCTGTTCTCTAGCCGAAAATATACGCTTTCTCATTATATATTCCCAAATACTGCAACCCATTACAGATTTAAATCTTCTGCCCAAATAGGCTTTATCTCTATACAACTCTTTTTCAATATCATCAAGCGAAAAGCTTTCGCTTAAATGTCTATTAATAAACCTAATAATTTGTTTAACCAAATCATCCTCAGTTTCATCATAAAAATTTGACGCTTTTGAGGCGCCCATAATCTTATAAATTGATAAATTGATAAAAGAAGAAGCTAAAATATTAATCTCATTTTGCAGTGTGCTATTTTTAAGTATCTCTATACTTTCTAAAAACCAATTAATTTCCTGTTCATTTAAATTTGCAACACAGCCCCCGTTAGAAGCAATATCTAAAAGCTCTTCACAACCCTTTGGAAAATATTTCTCACCAAACATTATAGCAATTCTCTCATAGGGCTCTTTATCAGACTTTAACAAAAGCTTGTGGGTTTGTCCGCAAAGCGTAAAAATCAAGGTACCACGCTCAAGAGGAATTACATTGCCTTCAATAACAAAATCGCCATCCCCTGCCAAAAACAAATAAATTTCATACATATTATGAGAATGGCTTTGAAAGGCAAAATTATCAACAGAGGGTTTGGTTGTTAAGGTGTGATGAATTTTAAGCCCATCTTCACGACAAGAATACAAAATTTCTTTTTCCATTTATTATCACCAAAATCATTATAACATCTAAAGTCGTTATTTGCAATAATAAGTTCATAAATTGCAATGTACTTGCAAAAAAAGATATAGTATACTTATGTTGAAATTTAGTAAAGGAGATATGTAGATGCAAAATTTCAAAAAAGATAAGCTTTTGGTTAAAATCTATGATACCCGTGCTGAAATGGGTGCAGCTGCAGGTAAAGAAATTTCTGATTGCATAAAAAAATTACTTAAAGAGAAGTCTGAAATCAATATGATTTTTGCCGCGGCGCCTTCTCAAAATGAGGTTTTGGATTATCTCGCTAATGATAAAACCATACCCTTTGAAAAAATTAACGCCTTTCATATGGATGAATATGTAGGTATTGATAAAACCGCACCTCAGGGCTTTGCAATGTTTTTAAAGAACGCATTATTTGACAAGGTTCCCTTTAAAACAGTAAACACGCTTGACTCCACTGCCAACCCTGAAGAAGAAGCAAAACGCTATTCTAAGCTTTTAAGTGATAATCCCGTTGATATTGTTTGTATGGGCATTGGCGAAAACGGACATATTGCTTTTAACGACCCTCATGTTGCAGACTTTAATGACGCTAACCTTGTTAAAAAGGTTGATTTAGATGATATTTGCCGTATGCAACAGGTTCACGATGGTTGCTTTGACATACTTGATGATGTTCCAAAATACGCGCTAACACTCACCGTTCCGGCTCTTGCCGCAGGTAAATATCAGTTCTGCGTTGTACCCGCTTCTACAAAGGCAAATGCAGTTAAAAATACCGTTTACGGTGAAATAAATGAAAATTGCCCCGCAACCATACTTCGCACTCTTGATAATGCTATTCTTTTCTGCGATAATGATAGTGGCGCTTTAATTAAGGAGTGAGTAAATTGTCAAATTTCCCTTTCAAGCTGGGTATTATTACAGACGAAGTTTCGCAAGATATATTTAAGGCTGCAAAATTTGCCAAAAGGCACGAACTTGACGCTTTGGAAATTCGTTCGGTTAACGACCATTCACCTTACGATTTAACCGACGAAGATGTTGCAAACATAAAAAAAGCGGCAACTAAGTACGGCTTAGAGGTTGTTGCTATATCTTCTCCCCTTTTTAAATGCGAGTTCAATGACAAATCCGCAAGAGAGGTTCATATCGAAGGCTTTAAAAAGTGTGTAAAAATTGCAAAAGAGTTAGGTGCAACAATGATACGCGGCTTTGATTTTTGGGCAAATGGCGTTTCCTTGGACGACAGAGCAAAAGCGTATGAGCCCATCATCAAAGTTTGTGAAAACGAAAATATTACCTGTGTAATTGAATTTGACCCTTCCGTTCATTCTTCAACCGCAAAACTTACCGCAGAGCTTGTTAACAAAATCAACCATCCTAACATTAAGGCATTGTTTGACCCCGGCAATCTCCCCTTTGCCGACCGAAATACTCCCCCATATCCCGATGCATACAATCAGCTTATGCCAAATATTAAGCATATTCATATTAAAGACCCTGATTTAATAGATGGCAAAATGGATTGTGTTAAGGTTGGCGACGGAAAAATAGTGGATTTTGTTGGTCTGTTTAAACGGCTCATTAAAGACGGTTACAAAGGCAATGTTATGCTTGAAACCCATTACAGAAAAAATGTGGAGCTTACCGAAGATCAACTTAAAAAGCCGGGTGGTTCAGCTTTTTCTGATGGAGCATACCCTGCAAGCGAAGAAAGTATAGTAGGTCTTAAAAATCTTATAAACAAAGCAATGGAGGAATAAATTATGAAAAAGTTAAATGTAGCAATTATAGGTCAAGGCAGAAGCGGTAGAGATATTCACGGTAATTTTTTCAAAAGTGAAGATAATACAAAATACAATGTAGTTGCTGTTGTTGATGAGCTTGAAGCCCGTCGCAACCGCGCTAAAGAGGAATTTCCCAACGCTACAATCCACGCAAGCTATACCGAGCTTTTTGGCAGAGATGATATTGATTTGGTTGTTAACAGCACCTTTTCACAGCAACACGCAGAAATTTCTATTGACTTACTCAACCACGGCTTTAATGTTGTTTGCGAAAAACCTATGGCAAAAACCTATGAAGACGGTTGCCGTATGGTTAATGCCGCAGAAAAAAACGGTAAAATGCTTAACATTTTTCAACAATCCCGTTTTGCACCTTTTTTTGTTAAAATCAAAGAAATTTTGGCAAGCGGTATCCTTGGCGAAGTTATTGATGTTCAGTCAAACTACGGTGGTTTTTCACGCCGTTGGGACTGGCAGACATCACTAGACCACGCCGCAGGCAATGTTCGCAACACAGGTCCTCACCCACTTGACCACGCACTTGACTTATTTGGTTTTTGTGATGATATTTCGGTATTTTCTAAAATAGCTTGCTATAATGAATTTGGCGATGCAGAAGATTATGTAAAAATAATTTTAACTGCACCCGGTAAGCATTTATCAGAAATCACCATTTCGAGCTACAACGGCTATGGTCAACCCACCTATGTTATAAGCTGTAAAAATGGTTGTCTTAAAGCAAACGCAAACGAAATTGAAATTAAATATTTTGATCCTAAAACTGCGCCCGAGCACAAGCACACAGTTACTCCTCTTGAAAAAGAAGATGGAACACCCGCATACTGTAGTGAAACTCTTGATTGGAAAACCGAAACAATTCCTGTTGAGGGTACTGCTTTTAATAAAGGAAGCCTCGAATATTACAATATGATTTACGATTATCTTGTTAATGGCAAGGAAATGGTAATAACCCCCTACCAGGTTCTTAAGCAGTTAAAGATTATTGACCTTATTCACGCACAAAATCCCCTTACCATTAAGCCTGAATTACGCAAATAATTTCTTAGGAGGAGAGTTAAATGAAGGTAGCGATTTTAGGTTGTGAAAACTCACACGCTTGGAATTTTGCCAAGCATATTAACGAAAACGAAAAATACAAGGATATTGAGCTTGTAGGCATTTTCGGTTATGATGACGAAGGAGCACAAAAAATCACAGAAAAAGGTCATTGCAACTATGTGACTGATGATCCCCACGAATTTTTAGGCAAGGTTGATGCTATTATCTGCACCGCCCGCCACGGTGACAACCACTATGAATGTTGTATGCCTTATATTAAAGCCGGTATCCCCTGCTTTGTTGACAAACCCTTTACCGCCGACCTTAAAAAAGGCGAAGAAATGATTGCCGAGGCTAGAAAAAGCGGCGCTCTGCTTTGTGGTGGTTCTTCCCTTAAATTTATGCCGGAGCTTAAAAAGATTGCTGAATTTATTAAAGAAAAAGGTCAGGTTACCGCTGGTAATCTTACAGCACCTGTTAATCTTTTTAACGAGCATGGTGGTTTTTTCTTCTACTCTCAGCACCTTATTGAAATGATGCTTACCGCGTTTGGCGAAGGGATTAAATCAGTTTACGCCCGTGCCGATGAGGATAAAAAGAAAATTACATTTATTGCCGATTATGGTGATTTTGATGTAACAGGTCATTATTATGAATGTTACCATTATACTTGCGATTTAGTTTCCCGTGAAGGAACTATGCACGCTGAAAATATCGCAGGTAGAGACGGTGCAAAAATGTCGGAATGGTTTTTAGAAGAATTTGACGAGTTTGTTAATATGGTAAAAAATAAAGAAATGAAAATGTCCTATGAGCGTTTACTTTTACCCGTTAAAATTCTTAATGCTATCTATGAATCCTATAAAACAGGAAAAGAAGTCGAGATTAAATGATTAGATTAACAAACGGTAAAGTTATTACTGATGGTAAAGTTTTTAAGGGAGTTGACATATTGGTAGAGAACGGCATCATAACAGATGTCGTTCCTACCGCACCATCCCAAGACTCCATTAACTTAAAAGGCAACTATATTTCGGCAGGCTTTATTGAGCTTCATTGCCACGGTGCTATGGGTTATGAGTTTATTGACGGCACCAAGGAAGCATATCATAAAATATGTGAAAAGCACGCCTCACACGGAACAAGGGTTATGTACCCTACCTTTTCGGCAACGGATTTCAATGCGCTTTATAAATCACTTGAAATTTTTGAATCGTTTAAGGATGCTTTACCCCTAGAGGTTCCCGGTGTTCATTTGGAAGGCCCATATTTTGCTTTAGAAATGAGTGGCGCGCAAAATCCCAAATACATTCACGAGCCGCGCAAGGAAGAATATGCGCCCTTGATTGAGCGATTTGGTCACCTTATTAAAAGATGGTCTTATGCGCCGGAACTCGATGAAAACAATGAGTTTTTAGATTATCTTGTTGCGCACAACATCACCCCCGCCATAGCCCATTCAGCCGCTGAATACAGTCATATTTTACCCGCCTTTGAAAAGGGAAACAGACTTGTCACCCACCTTTATTCCTGTACCTCTACGATTACCAGACACGGGGGCTTCAGACATTTGGGAATTATTGAATCTGCCTACCTTTTAGACGATATGTATGTTGAAGCCATTGCAGACGGTTGTCACCTTCCCCCTGAGCTTTTACGGCTTATTGTTAAACAAAAAGGCACAGACAGAGTTGCCCTTATTACCGACGCAATAAGAGCAGGCGGAATGACCGCTGAAGAATTTAATGGCGGCAACTCGGGTGGTATGAAATTCATTATTGAAGATGGTGTTGCCAAGCTTCCCGACCGCACCGCCTTTGCTGGAAGCATTGCAACCTCCGACCAGCTTTTACAGCGTACTGTTAAAGCGGGTATTTCCCTTGAAGATACAGTAAAAATGATGACCGAAACCCCCGCAAATGTTATGGGGCTTAAAACCAAAGGCAAACTCAAAAAGGGCTATGACGCAAGTTTTACTGTGTTTGATGAAAATTTAAATATTGTAAACTTTGAAATTTAATATTCATAAACAAACTAAAATGACCAACTACAAAACAGTTGGTCATTTTTCGTTTTTGTTATGTCTAAAGCTAATAACCTTGTAGATTGAAACACCTGATAAACTAATTAAAACAGTAATAGCAAAAACTATAATTGCTAAAATATAACTTTTAGAGCCAAGTGCATCTCCACCTATTGTTGAAGTTACAATAGCTGGTATTCTGCCAAAAGAACAAATTAATATTAAAATCCACATTTTAATATCGGTGACACCTGCAAAATAGCAAAGCAAATCCTTAGGAGTACCGGGTAAAATAAAAATTAAAGCAAAAAGCAAAATTCTTTTAGGCGAAGAACGCAAAAATTTTACTGATTCAATCTGTTCCTTTTTGAAAAAGAGAGAAACAAACTTCATACCAAACCTTCTGACAAAAAGCAAAACCATAACACTACCAAGTGACGATGCTAAAAAGCAAAGAATAGTTCCTTCAATTGCCCCAAAAGCGTAGCCTGCAACCATTTCAAAAGGTTCACCGGGTAAAAAGGCGGCAACAATTTGCATAATCATCATTCCAATATAGGCAATTCTCCCCCATATTCCATTAGAATCAACCCATATGCGAAATTTTTCCGGCTCCGATGCGAACTTTACAAGCGGTTTACCAATCACCCAACACAAAATTCCAACCGCAAGCAGAACAAAAATAACAAAGCTTATTTTAAAAATTTGTTTATTAAACTTTATTTTCATACCGTTGCTTCAACCTGACCTGATTTTTCACGCCAAACAGAAGAAATAGTTTTTGGTAAAACAAGCTTTATACCTTTTTTAACAATTTCAAAGGTGGCTTTATTGGAATATGTGATTTCGCCATCCATATTAATGGGCACTTCACGGTCGGCTACAACCTCCAATTTTTGGCAGGTTCCGATTTTACAAATATCAAGACCAACATGTGTTCCCGCACGGTAATCGTCCAAAAGAGAAAGAATTTTGAGTCTTTTAACAACCGATATTACAGAATAATCTAAAATCCCATCAAAAGGCTCGGCTTTGGGTGTTGGGTAAAATCCACCACCGTAATACGGCGCATTTGCTACAACGGCGAACAAGGATTTCTGCTCTATAATTTTTTCGCCATCATCAATTTTAATTTTTAAATTAACACCCATTTTACTGAAAAAGGTATAAATAAGCGCCAGAACATACGCCATTTTACCCGAAACAAAGGGCCATTTTTTAAATTTAGACATATGGGAAGCGACCATAGCATCCATACCGATGGAGCAAGAATTAAGAGCGTATTTATCCCCCATTTTTATAAGGTCAACCTCTAATTCATCACCATCAATTAAAGCGGGTACATCTAAAAACAACTCTTTATCGGAATAATAAGATATGTAATCATTAGCACTACCGCAAGGTACAACACCCAAGGTTACATTATCATAGCCGTAAATACCATTTAAAACCTCATAAGCGGTGCCCTCACCGCCACAGGCATAAATACGAAGCTCCTCGCCGCTTTGAGCAAGCTTTTTGGAATATTCCATTGCTTCGCCCTGTTTTGAGGTATAAAAAATCTCGTACTCTCCGCCACTTTTGTTAAAATACTCTTTTACACTCTCTACAAAGGGCGCTTGTAGTTTTCCTTTTCCTGCGGTGGGATTAATTATAAAAACATACTTCATTTTATCACTCTTTTTCAGCGAAATTTGTTTTAAAATATGAATACAACTGACATTTTATCATACCGTTATACAGTTTTCTGCGCTTGTCGGCAGGTCTGCCAAAACGGCTTTCAAAATCATCATTTGGGCAAATAACAAAATATTTTTTGCCCCGTTCCATAGGCATAACCTTACCCATAGTTTTATAAAGCTCCTCCGCCTCTTTAATCTCTAAAAGGCGTTCTCCATAGGGCGGATTTGTAATTACAATGGCTCTATCCTCTGCGATATTAAAATCTGCAATATCCTTAACAGAAGCGGTTATTAAATCCCCCACACCCGCTTTTTTTGCGTTTTCCAGAGTTAATTTTACGGCATCTTTTTCAATATCTGAGCCAATTCCCCTAAATTCGACATTGGGTTTAATTAAATTAAGCGCATTTGCTCTTGCGCTTACAAAGGTTTTTTTATAGATATCACCAAATCGTTCTGCGGCAAAATTGCGCTTTAAGCCGGGTGCAATATTTTTAGCAATTAAAGCAGCTTCAACCAAAATTGTTCCCGAGCCGCAAAAGGGGTCATACAAGACGGTATCAGGAAAAATTCGAGCCTGATAACACATTGCCGCCGCTAAGGTTTCTTTAATTGGGGCTTCCAGAGAATGGGCTCTGTAACCGCGCTTATGAAGTCCCTCACCGGAAGTGTCAATGGCAATTACAACATTATCCTTTTGAATGGAAAAACGGATTTTATGAACAGGACCCGTTTCTTTAAACCAATCAATTTTATAGCATTGCTTAAGCCTTTCAACAATGGCTTTTTTAATTATCGCTTGGCAATCGGGAATACTGTGCAAAGCAGAATTAATAGAATATCCCGTAACAGGGAAGGCATCATCCTTACCTATATAATCCTCCCAATTGATTTTTTTAACGGCTTGAAACAAATCCTCAAAGGAAATAGCGTTAAATCTGCCTGTAACCAATAAAACCCTTTCGGCAGTTCTTGAAAAAATATTAGCGGTAGCTAAAGTATTTTCATCGCCCTCAAAAAACACTCTGCCGTTTTCGGGTGAAATGTTTTTAATATCTAATCTTTTTAGTTCATCTGCCAAAATGCCCTCAACACCAAACATACAAGGGGCTAGCATTAAAAAATTACTCATTTGTATATCCTCGTTTTAAATTATCGCTTTTTTATGGCGCGTTACATGACAACCAATATTTACCGCAACAGGCAAACCTGCAATGTGAGTAGGAGCATATTCAACATTAACACCTAAAGCGGTTGTTGCTCCGCCAAAGCCCTGAGGCCCAATACCTAAAGCATTTATTTTTTCTAAAAGCTCATTTTCAAGCTCTGCATAGAAAGGATTATTGTTAGAACAATCTAAAGAACGGCACAGCGCTTTTTTAGATAAAAGAGCACACTCCTCAAAATCGCCGCCTATCCCAACACCTATCACCATTGGCGGACACGGATTACTACCTGCATTTTTTACAATATCCAAAACTGCTTGTACAACACCTTGCCTACCGGCAGCGGGAACCAACATTCTGACACCACTCATATTTTCGCTTCCAAAGCCTTTTGGTGCGGCTGTGATTTCCACCTTATCGCCTGCAACAATTTCAGTATGTATAATTGCAGGTGTATTATCATTGGTATTAACTCTGTTAAGCGGGTCACCTACAACAGATTTTCTGAGCAAGCCGTCAACATATGCATCTCTTACGCCTTGGTTAACCGCCTGAGTAAAATCTCCGCCAACAAAATGAACATCTTGTCCAATTTTAATAAAAACAACTGCCAATCCTGTGTCTTGACAGATTGGAACAGAAATTTCTTCCGCCGCTTTTACATTATCAATTAACATATTCAAAACGGTTTTACCCGTAACATTTGTTTCTATTATTTTGCAGTTGCAAATAGCATTATATACATCATTGGGCAACTGCATATTCGCTTCAATAAATAACCGTTTTACGGTTTTTTGAATGATTGAAACATCAACTTCTCTTAACATAACAAACCTCTCTCCTAAAAATCAAAAACAGGACAGACGAATATAAAAACGTCTGCCCTAAAACGAAAACTATTTTGCAGCGCCGCGTTTTGGACGGCGAACCTCAACATTCTTGCGCTTGAGGTCAGAGAACTTTTCATCGCTTGTTTGTTTAAATTTATTCATCATATCCTCAAAGGAGCCACCTTCGTTTTTGGTGGTAGTCCAAACAAAGGAATTATCAGGTTTTGGTGGTGTAACCTGCTTTGCCTGACGACGGGGACGCTCAGGTTTTTCATCCTCTTGCGCCCGTTTTATGCTTAAACTAATTTTTCCTTCTTCATTAATAGAAAGAACCTTAACCTTAACTGAATCGCCCTCTTTAACAAAATCACGGATTTCGTTAACATAGGTTCTGGCTACCTCAGAAATATGTACCATACCGGTTACTCCTTCGCTGATGTCAACAAAAACACCAAACTTAGTAATACCCGTTATTTTTCCTTCAACAATTTCTCCAACATTTGGCTGTGTGCTCAAAAAAAATCCTCCTTAGTCAAAGCAGAAAACTTTAACTTAAAATACAAAATAAAATTTATATTACTGACCCGATATATCTATATGAACTTCCTCATCAGGATAATAATAACCCAAACGCTCACGCGCGGTTTTTTCTATAAGCTCGGTTTCATTACCGCTTTCAAGCAAATGTAACGCTTCTTCTATTTCTAAATTAATCTCATTATAACGGGCAGTTAGTGAATTAAGTTCCCTTTTACGACCTATTAACTCAACCTGTAAGCTTGTAAGAGAAATTATAATATAAACAACAAATGCCAAAAACAAAATTCTAAAAATAATACTCTTGTGTTTTTTGCCAGTATACGCCATAGGCTTTCATCCATTCAAAATAATATAGATTTATTATACACAAAGAATCCTATGGTTTCAAGAGTTTTTTAAATTATTTTTAATATTTTTTTGTTTTTTTGAAAATAAAAAACTTTTAGCAAGATTTTTAATACTTATCACTACCTTTTTGTTTAAAATATTCAGTTTATTTATTAAAGCAGAATAATATTTTTTCAGTATATTTATTATTTTCTTAAATGGAATAATAACCAATATTATTAATTTTGAAAATGTTAACCTATATATTAAAAAACCAAGCAAACTTCCAAATAACAAATATCCCCTTATTTGTCCATTTGAAAAAACAACAGAAAAAGAAAAAAATATTACGGTCGCTATAATCCAAAATAAAATATCTTGCAAAAAAACAAAAATATTTCCTCTTTTAAAAACTATTCTGTCAATTTTAAAAAAATCATAAATTAAACCTAAAATTCCACCCACAGCCATTGAATATAAAAAACACAAAGATTGCCCATAACTGCTAATTTCCCACATTATTTAAACAGACGGTTAAATAAGCCTTGTTTTTTTGCTGAATCATTTAAATATATTAAGGCATAAATATTCCCATTTATAATTAAATCTCCCGTCTCTAAAACAAAGCTTTCCATTTTAAGTCCGTCGCCTCTTATATTCAGCTCGCCCTTAGCGGTTTTTAATTGCACACATTCTTCCTCAAAGCTTTCAACCTCCAATATGCCTGATAAAACCAATTTTCTTCTGTCTTCCAAAATGATGTTATGTTGTCTGTCCAAAGAACTAATAGAATTACCTGTTGCCACCGTCTCACCCTCCCCTCTATATTATACTGATGCAGAAGTAAATCTTTCATAAAGCTTTATAAGAGCCTTTTTTTCGATTCTTGACACATAAGAACGAGAAATGCCTAATTGTTTTGCAACCTCTCTTTGAGTTTTTTCGCTACCACCTATGAGCCCAAACCTAAGACTAACAATAAGTTTTTCTCTGGATGTAAGCACTTCATTCATATATTTTTGAAGCTTTTCGGTCTTAATTCTTAAATCAATTTCATCTAAAATATTTTTGTCGTCTGCAATAACATCAATAAGTGATAAATTATTGCCTTCCTTATCTGTCTCAATAGGGTCATTTATTGAAATATCCTGAGCAGTTTTTTTAAGTGACCTAAAATACATTAAGATTTCATTTTCAATACATCTGGCGGCATATGTGGCTAATTTAATTCCCTTTTTTGAATTAAAACTTGAAATTCCTTTTATAAGTCCTATAGTGCCAATTGATATTAAATCGTCCTGCTCCACCTTATCGGTATAATATTTTTTCACAACATGAGCAACAAGTCTTAAATTGTGTTCAATTAGTTTTTCTCTTGCTTTTTTATCACCTGCTTCCATCTTTTTTATAAGTTCTGTTTCCTCTGACGGCGACAAGGCAGGTGGAAACGAACCTATATTTGTTGGATGTAAAGCTAAATAAAAAATCCCTGAAATAACACCGTAAATTAATGAAAAAAACATTTATTTCACTCCTTGTGTTTAAAATAATATGAATTAAAAACCAAGAAATTGCAAGTCCAAAATAATTAGAAAAAGAAGTTTTAAATAATATGCAAAAAAAGTTTTAAAAAATCGAAAAAAATGCTTGACAAATGATATGTGATGATATATAATATTTTTTGTTGTGAGTGCTGCTATAGCTCAGTCGGTAGAGCGCATCCTTGGTAAGGATGAGGTCACCAGTTCAAATCTGGTTAGCAGCTCCAAAAAATAAAGCACTTCGAAAGAAGTACTTTATTTTTATCCAATCCGAAGGATTGGTATGTAATCGCCGTCAGGCGTATGTAATCCGTTTGCTTTGCAAACGGTATGTCATCAAGCCGCAAGGCTTGTATGTTTCTTTTCTTCGGATTGATTAC
>SVPL01000057.1 GCA_015065925.1 Oscillospiraceae bacterium | reverse complement strand
CAGCTTGGTCTTTCAAGTTTGCTTAAAAGAGATTATTTAAAGCTTGTACCAATTTTCAGAAGATTTATTGAGGCGGTGGATAACGGTCTTAAAGCGGCAGGCAAACGAGATGATTATAAAATTGTTGCCCCTTGCGATAACTGGCGAGCCGATGACGGTAGTGAGCCGTACTCAATTTTAGTAAAATACTGTTGTGAGCATCTTGCTGATAAGGTAGATATTATAGGCTCACACAACGGTTATGACCGCAACTGGAATTATAGGGATGACGATTATTATGCCCTTCCCCCCACAAAGCTTTCAGACCCGCTTCAAAGGGCAAAAGCTATCCATAAGGATTTTTGGGTGGATGAATATAATGTAGCAATGCATAATCAGTACCTTTCCAGCCAAAAGCGTGAAACCAATCTAGATCCATATAAGGGTGTTGCTCTTGGTGCAATGGTAAATTCAATAATGAATATGGGTTACACATCTAACCTGATGCTATGGACCCTTTTTGACCAGCAATGGCCCGACCACAATAATGATGGCGGATTTGATAAGGGCGTGCTTGTATGTGGATACTATCATAACCTGTTAGAAAAAATGCAGCCCACCCCATCTTGGTATTCGGCGGCACTTATCTCCCGCTATGTAGGCGCGGGCGAGGTTTATGAGTGCAAGGTAGGGGAGTCTACCTACATTTCCGCCATAAAACGCACCGACGGGGAATATACCCTTGTGGTTACCAATTATAATAACACCTACCAAACAATCAAGGTGGATTTTGCAAAGGGACTCGGCAATAAAACCTTTTACCGCTACAGCTACAACCCCGCCACCGTTCAGGTTAAACAAGGGGCAGAGCTACCCTCAAGCGATAAGTCGATAGACGGGGTTGACACCCTCTTGGAGGATTTAATTCCCGCTATGTCGGTTGCGGTCTATACCACCGAAAAACCAAACTAGATATTAGAGGCTAGATGTCGGATAATTAAACCCCAAGTTTTCTTTCTGGTGTAATAACAAGCAGGTTATTCATTGCTTGCAAAATCTTTAAAAATATGATATACTTTCTTTATACATAATTTGTTCATAAATCAAAAGGAGATATATCTATGAAACAGAATAACCTTTGGCAAGCGGTAAAATTCGCCCTTTTTTCCATTTCAGCAGGGGTAATTCAAGCGGGCTCTTTCACTGTTTTGAATGAAATTTTTAAGATAGATGATGAATATGGTATTACATATTTTATCTCACTTGCTTTGTCTATTATTTGGAATTTCACCTTTAACCGAAAATACACCTTCAAATCAGCAACTAATGTTCCTATTGCAATGGCAAAGGTTTTTGGCTTTTATCTTGTATTTACGCCGCTTTCAATTTGGTTGGGTGTTTTAGCGGTAGACGGTGGTATTAATGAATACATAGTTCTTGGTGTAACAATGTTAAGCAATTTAATTTTGGAATTTTTATTCTGTAAATTTGTGGTTTACCGCGGTCAGGAAAACACCTTAGATAAAAATTAAAAATCAGATAATAAGAAACAAATAGGGAAGAAGTGAAAAGCCTCACTTTTTCCCTATTTTAGATGTTAGATATTAGATAATTAAACCGATAATTGGGGTTTGAAACGCCACGCGTTTGTTACAAAAGCTCTTTTCTAAGCTCTTTTCCTGATTTTGCGCTAAGGTAGGCAGGGGGAATATCCAAAACTGTTTTGCATCCGCTAACACCGTCAAGACTTAGTCTGTAGGCGGCTCTTGCATATGCCACCAAAACAGATGCGGTAAATTCAGGATTAGAATCAAGCTTTAAGCTATACTCAATAATATGATTATGCTCCTTATTGAAGCCTGTTTTTCCGCTTCTTATAACAAATCCGCCGTGGGGGATACCGCTGTGGTCACGGTCTAATTCCTCTTTGGTTATAAAATGAACAGTTGTGTCATAATCGGCAAAATAGTTAGGCATTTCTTTAATCTCTTTTTCAATTTTTGCTTTGTCAGCACCGTCTTTGGCAACAACAAAGCACTCCCTTAAATGCTTTTGACGGGTTGTAAGTTCAGGCTCAGCACCGCTGCGAACAGCCTCCAAAGCTTCATCAACGGGAATGGTGTACTGCTTGGCATCAATAACCCCTTCAACTCTGCGAATGGCGTCAGAATGACCTTGGCTTACACCCTTGCCCCAAAAAGTGTAGTCCTTGCCTTCGCTTAGTATGGCACCACCGTAAAGGCGGTTAAGGGAGAACATACCGGGGTCCCATCCTACCGAAATAATACCAACCTTGCCCGATTTTTTAGCCTCAGTATCTACTGCATCAAAATGCTCGGGGATTTTTGCGTGGGTATCAAAGCTGTCAATAACATTAAAAAGCTTTACCGTTTCAGGGGTTTGGGTGGGTAGGTCGGTTGCACTTCCGCCGCAAAGAATCATAACATCAATATCATTTACCATCTTTTCAGCGTCGGCAATGTTTAAAACGGGTACACCCTCGGTTTTAATTTTAAGGGTAGAGGGATCGCGTCGGGTGAATACCGCCGCAAGTTTCATATCGGGGTTTTGGCGAATGGCAGATTCTACACCTCTGCCAAGGTTTCCGTAACCGAATATTCCTACACGAATTGTCATAAATACACATCCTTGTATTAAAAGTTTTGATTTATATTTGAAGAAGCAATGCTGTGATTGGCATTGAAGCTACCGAAAGCAGAGTAGTAATGGATACCAATTTACCTGCGTAAACGGCATCGCAATCATAAAGCTCGGCAAACATAGTGGTAATTGCCGCCGCGGGAGCCGAGGATAAAATAAGAACAATGGACATTGTTGTTGTATCAATAAGTCCAAAAATAAGGCAAATACGCATTATTGCCCACATTATGGCAGGGAAAACAAAAAGTCTTAATGCGATAAAGGGGTAGAGGTATTTATCTTTAAAAATTCCCTTAAAATCAATATCGGCAAGCTTGGCGCCTATAACCATCATAGAGGCGGGGGCAACCATATTTTTAAATACCGTTATAATATTGTAAACAAGGCTAACCGCCTGACCGCGAAAATCAGTTTGGGTAAGGGCGTTTTGAATCCAGCTTCCGCCACCCGTAAGAAAAATAACAAGACCAATGGCAATGGGAATAACGGCGGGGTTTATAAATATTTTTTTAACTGAAATGTATTTTTTGTCCCCTGTATAAATAAGTCTGCCAAGGGAGTAGGCAAAAACATTAAACCATACTATATAAACCGTGGCATAAATTACATATTCCGAACCAAAAACATCGCTGATAATGGGTATTCCCATATATCCCGCGTTGGAAAACATTACTCCAAAGCGCAGTACCTTGCGAAGCCTTTCGGGGGCTTTTTTAAACAGGCTTTTTCCAATTATATAAAAAACTGTATGCGCTACAAGTCCATATACAAAAACAAGACCTATTCCCTTTAAAACCTTTAAATTAAAGTTTACCATAAATCCGTGAAGAATCATAGAAACCTGAGCCACATAAAGGGTGAATACCGAAAGCGCCTTTGCAAAGCCGTTGTCGGCAAGCTTGGTTTTGCGAAGAATAAAGCCGGGTATTAAAAAGCAAAACAAGGTCAGCACCGAAATAAAAAGCAGAGATACCTTAACCATACTTCCTCCAAAAAAACAATATAACATAACTATTATACATCATTATCTTGTCCATTTCAAGGCGGTTAATGGTACTCAGAATAACAAAATTTAAGGGTTAAGTGGGTATCTTTTAGTTAAAAATAGCATAAATTTTAAATAAAATATTAAAAATATTAAAAACTTTTAAAAAAGGGTTGATTTTTTCCAATAAATGGTTACAATAGTTATTAGCACTCAAAGTGTTAGAGTGCTAATTTTGAAAAAGAATAATCTTTATGGAGGTTTTAATTATGACTATCAAACCTTTGGCAGACCGCGTTGTACTTAAATCGGTAGCCGCAGAGGAAACCACAAAAAGCGGTATTATTTTAACCACTGCCGCACAGGAAAAGCCACAAATGGCTGAGGTTATCGCTGTAGGTCCCGGTGGAATTGTAGATGGCAATGAGGTTAAAATGTATGTTAAGGTTGGCGACAAGGTTATCACCAGCAAGTATTCGGGTACAGAAGTTAAGCTTGACGGTGAGGAATATTCCATTGTTCGTCAGGCAGACATTCTTGCTACTATTGAATAATTAATTTTAAAGAGGTAATTTATTATGGCAAAACAAATTGTTTTTAGCGAAGATGCTCGCAAGGCTTTGCAGTCGGGTATTGACCAGCTTGCAAACGCTGTAAAGGTAACATTAGGTCCTAAAGGTCGCAATGTTGTTCTTGATAAAAAATTCGGCGCACCCCTTATCACCAATGACGGTGTTACAATTGCAAAGGAAATTGAACTTGACGATCCCTTTGAAAACATGGGCGCTCAGCTTGTAAAAGAGGTTGCAACCAAAACCAACGACGCCGCAGGTGACGGTACCACCACCGCAACCGTTTTGGCTCAGGCTTTAATTTGTGAGGGTATGAAAAATGTTGCCGCAGGCGCAAACCCAATGGTTGTTAAAAAGGGTATTGCAAAGGCGGTAGATACTGCGGTTAATACCATTGTTGGCAATTCCAAAATGGTTAGCGGTAGTAAGGATATTGCCCGAGTTGCCACCGTTTCTGCAGGTGATGAGGTTATTGGTAGCCTTATTGCTGAGGCTATGGATAAGGTTTCGGCTGACGGTGTTATTACTGTTGAGGAGTCTAAAACCGCCGACACCTTTATTGAGGTTGTTGAGGGTATGCAGTTTGACCGCGGTTACATCACCCCTTATATGGCTACCGATACCGATAAAATGGAAGCCGTTATTGATGACGCTCTTATTTTAATCACTGATAAAAAGATTTCTAACATTCAGGAGATTTTACCCCTTTTAGAGCAGATTATTCAAGCGGGTAAAAAGCTTGTTATTATTGCAGAGGATATTGAGGGCGAGGCACTTTCCACCCTTATTGTTAACAAGCTTCGCGGTACCTTTGTATGCGTTGGCGTTAAGGCTCCCGGCTTTGGTGACAGAAGAAAAGAAATGCTTCGCGATATTGCTATTTTAACAGGCGGTGAGGTTATTACCGAGGAATTAGGCTTAGAGCTTAAGGATACCACCTTGGCACAGCTTGGCCGCGCAGTTCAGGTTAAGGTTGGCAAGGAAAATACCATTATTGTTGACGGCGCAGGCGATAAAAACGAAATTGCTGCCAGAATTGGTCAAATCAGAAGTCAAATCGAAACAACTACTTCCGATTTTGACCGCGAAAAGCTTCAAGAGCGTCTTGCTAAGCTTGCAGGCGGTGTTGCAGTTCTTAAGGTTGGCGCCGCTACCGAAATTGAAATGAAGGAAAAGAAGCTTAGAATTGAGGATGCACTTTCTGCTACAAAAGCCGCCGTTGAGGAAGGCATTGTTGCAGGTGGCGGTGTTGCTTTGGTTAGCGCAATCAATTCCGTTCGTGAGCTTTTAGATACCACCAACGGTGACGAGAAAACAGGCGTATCAATCGTTCTTAAGGCACTTGAGGCGCCCATCCGTCAGATTGCTACCAACGCAGGCTTAGAGGGTAGTGTTATTGTAGATAAAATTATTACCTCCAAAAAGGCAAACTACGGTTTTGATTTTTATAACGAAACCTATGTTGATATGATTAAAGCAGGTATTGTTGACCCCACAAAGGTTACCCGTTCAGCGCTTCAAAATGCCGCTTCGGTTGCTTCTATGGTACTCACCACCGAGTCCTTGGTTGCCGATAAAAAGGAAGATGCCGCTGCTGCTAATGCCGCCGCTGCAGCCGCTGCCGCTTCTGCAGGTGGAATGTATTAATTAGAGGCTAGATGCCGGACACTGGATACTAGATGCCTAAACCGAATGTCAGGTGTTTTTATCACAAATAGGTTTTATAAATCTCCTCGGTCGCATTTGCGGTCGGGGAGATTGCTGTTTTAAGATGGTTTTTGAAATGCAGATTGCAGAATTTTAACTGATAAATTAATTTCCACATTTCACAATAAAAAAACGGGCGGAGAATTCTCCACCCGAATGGTTTGAGTTTATTTATTTTACAAGCTCTAACGCGGCATTTGTATAAGTCTCAATTTCTTCCAATATATTCATATCGGTATCGGTATTGGCAACCATAGTAATGGGAGAGGTAAGGTCCAGACTCAAAACACCCATTATTGATTTTGCGTTAACTACATATTTTCCGCTAAGCAATTCTATATCATAAGGTTTGGTTACGGCGATGGCAACAAAGCTTTTAACATCGTCAAGGGTTTTTAAAAAAATCTTTTTTTCTATCATAGAAATAACTCTCCAAACAAATATTTTAAAAGGACATTGCTCAAACATAATACTACTTTTATTTTAAAATGTCAAGTTTTGCTAAATTTCATTGACGAAAGTGGTATAAAAAACCTTCAAATCTTCATTTTTAAGGGAAACTGTAACTGTTTTGTAACTTTTTTTTGGAAATTTAAATATTTCTCTTGCAAAATAAATAAAAAAAGTGTACAATAGAATGGTAATGGTTTGCGGTTTTGTTAATTTGGCAAAATCGTGGCAAATAAGGTATTAATCAAATACAGGATTCATATAAAGAGGAGTTGTTTTCGAATGTCAAACAGATTGTTTCAAGGTGTAGTTCATCAAATGAAGGACGCAATAGACAGAACAATAGGTGTTATGGATGAAAATTACACCATTATTGCTTGTAGTGAGCTTCTTCGTATTGGTGAGTCGCAGGAGTTTGAAACCTTTCCTATTATAAGCGGTAATGAGGCTTTTGTTAGCGGTCACTTTACCTATAAGCCCTTTGGCACACCTCAGCATCCCGAATATACATTGTTTGTAGAGGGTAATGACCCTCAGGCTGCAAAGTATTGCGCCGTTTTGGCAGTCGCCCTTTCCAATATCAAGCATTATTATGATGAAAAGTATGACCGTGGTAATTTCATTAAGAATGTTATATTAGATAATATTCTTCAAGGTGATATTTATATTAAATCCCGTGAGCTTCACTTTAACAGTGAGGTTTCCCGTGTTGTTTTACTTATTCGTGTTGTTACTCACAATGATGTTTCGGTTTATGATGTTATTCAAAACCTTTTCCCCGACAAGGCAAAGGATTTTGTTATTAACATAAGTGAAACCGATATTGCAATTGTTAAGGAGATTAAACCCGACATTGAAACCAAGCATCTTGAAAAGCTTGCCCGTTCTATTGTAGATACTCTTTCGGGCGAATTTTACACCCACGCAGTAGTTGGTATAGGTACAACCGTAGATAATCTTAAGGATTTGGCTCGTTCCTTTAAGGAGGCTCAAATGGCACTTGAGGTTGGTAAGGTGTTTGATACCGAGAAAAATATTGTAAGCTATGATAATTTGGGTATTGCCCGTCTTATCTATCAGCTTCCCACCACCCTTTGCGAAACCTTCCTTAGAGAGGTGTTCAAGCGCGGTTCTATTGAGAGCTTAGACCAAGAAACTCTTTTCACAATTCAGCGTTTCTTTGAAAACAACCTTAATGTTTCCGAAACCTCAAGAAAACTTTTTGTTCACCGTAATACTCTTGTTTACCGTTTGGAAAAAATCAAAAAGATTACAGGCTTAGACCTTCGTGAGTTTGACCACGCCATTGTATTTAAGATTGCATTAATGGTTAAGAAGTATCTTAAATCAGATCCCATTAAATTCTAATTTTATTTGAAATGTTTTTAAAAAAGCGTAAAATCCGACCACCTAAAGGCTCGGATTTTGTGCTTTGCAGAAGAAATTTTAACAGTTTTTTAATAGATTATTAAGGAGAAAAAAATGGAAGCCCAAATGTTTGAAAATGCTTTCGGAACAGGGGAAGAAAAGGAAAGTCCCATTATAGTTCCAAAAAATGATATTAAGCCCATTATTGAGTTTCGCGGTGTTTCCAAAACCTATGCGGCGGGAACCCACGCCCTCAATGATGTTAATATACAAATACATCCCGGTGAATTTGTTTTTGTGGTAGGTGCCTCGGGTGCAGGTAAATCCACCTTTATGAAGCTTATTATGCGTGAGGAAAAGGCAAACGCAGGTGAGGTTATTGTTAACGGTTATAATTTGACCGATTTACCTCGCAAGCAGGTGCCAATGCTTCGTCGTACAATGGGTATTGTATTTCAGGATTTCCGCCTTATTCCCACAATGGATGTTTTTGATAATGTCGCTTTTGCAATGCATGTTGTAGGCGAAAAACCAAATGTTATCCGTCGCGAGGTTGCAAAGGCTTTAAGTCAGGTTGGTCTTGGTCACAAGGCTCGTTCCAAGCCTGCCGAGCTTTCGGGCGGTGAGCAACAGCGTGTTGGTCTTGCTCGCGCCCTTATAAATAAACCCACACTTTTAATTGCCGATGAGCCTACTGGTAATGTAGACCCCAATATGTCCTATGAGATTGTTGAAATGCTCAGTCGCATAAACAAGGCAGGAACCACCGTTTTAATGGTTACTCACGAGCATAATTTGGTGCGTGATTTTCATCACCGTGTAATTATGCTGGAAGGCGGCAAAATTGTTGCCGATAATGCGGAGGGAACCATATGAAAATTCAAAGTTTAAGATATTTAACCCGCGAGGGCTTCAGAAATGTTTGGGTAAACCGCTTAATGTCGGTTGCCTCGGTGGGTGTTTTGGTAGCTTGTATGGTCTTGATTGGCTTTGCAATTTTGCTAACCCAAAATGTTAATGTTTATATGAGTAGCTTGGAACAACAAAATGTTGTTATGGTATATTTTAATGATGAAAATTCGGTAATATATCAAAATGCATCACAGCTTACCACCACCGACTCGTCAGAGGTTTCTTCTTCAGAGGATAGTGACGAAAGCTCAAGCTCCTCTAAAACATCATCGGGTGATACTTCCTCAGGTGAAAAGAGTGAAGAACCCAAAATCCCCGAAAGCGCCTATCTTATACATAATGAGGAGGAGGCTAAAAAGGTTTGTGCCGAGCTGGAAAAAATCGGGAATATAGAATCGGTTGAGTTTATTTCTAAGGATGACGCTCTTAAAAACGCTAAAGAAACTTCTCTTTCAGATATGGCGGGAGCCTTTGAAATTTTGGATGAAGATGGCGGCAACCCTATGTCACACGGAGCAAGGGTAACCCTTAAAAGTATGGATATTTTCGAAGAAACCATAAGGGATATTGAAAAAACCGAGGGCGTTCATACCGTGGTATCTCACGCCGAGCTTGCAAAAACCATTGCCGATATTAAAAGCGGTATTTCTATGATATGCTTCTGGATAATCGGTATACTTGGTGTTATTGCCTTGGTTATTGTTTCCAACACCATCCGCGTTACAATGTACAACCGTAAGCTTGAAATCAGCATTATGAAGGCGGTTGGCGCTACCGATGCCTTTATTCGTTTGCCCTTTGTTATTGAAGGTGTTATTTTAGGTCTTGCTTCGGCAATTCTTTCAGAAGGTATTCTCTATTTCTGCTACCGTGTGGCGGCAGACTCTATGGGTGAGTCATTTACCCTCTCGGTACCCTTTAGCAGTCAGGCATTGCTGTTGTTTGGTATTTTTGCCGCAATAGGCGTATTTGCAGGTGCTTTGGGCAGTATGTTTATGATAACCAAATACCTTAAAAAAGAGGGTAGCGAGTTTAAGGCACTTTAGAGGAATTTTATTTTATGAAAAATCAGATTATTCTTAAAATTTTTGTGCTTGTTATGGTTATGATTTCTCTTATTACAAGCGTTTTCGTAAATGCTTCGGCGGCATCTACCTCTCAAATGAGGGATGAGATTGAAAGGCTGGAGGAGGAGTCTGAAAAGCTTGAAAAGGAAATTTCCAAGCTAAAAGGCGAAAAGGCAGAGCAACAAAAAATCAAGGACAAGCTCACCGCACAAATAAGCAACACTCAAGCTGAAATTTCTGCTTGTACCAAGCTAATTAACAGCTTTAAGTCGGAAATCAAGGAATATGAAGCCGAAATAGCCGAAAATGAGGCGGCAATTGAGGATACAAAGTTCCTTTTCCGTCAGCGTATGCGCTCAATTTATATGAGTGGAAGCACTAACAATGACCTTTTGGTGCTTCTGGATGCCGAGAGCTTTTCAGATTATCTTGCCCTTTCGGAGGTTTCTCGTACCATTTCGGCTCACGATAAAAAAATCGTAAAGGAAATAACCGAGGCTATTGAAGCTATTAATGAGTCTAAAAAAGCCATAAATGAAAAAATCACGGCACAGAATGAAATTAAAAAATCTCTTGCCGAAAAACAGGCTAAGCTTAAAAGTCAACAGTCGGAAATAAACGGTGTTATAGCCAGTATCAGCGCCGACCAGTCTAAGCTTGAAAAGGATAATAAGGAGTATGAAGCCGCTATTAATAAGCTAGAAAAGGAAATTCAAACGGCTATTTCGGGGTCTTCAAGTTCAGGCAAAAATCCCGTTTTTGTAAGCGGTAAATTTTTGTGGCCCGTACCGGGATATTACAATATAACCTCTTATTACGGTCAGCGTTGGGGCAGACTTCACGGTGGCATTGATATTTCCAGCGCGGGTATTGAAGGTAAACCCATTATAGCCGCGGCAGACGGTGTTGTAATTGCTGCAGGCTATAATACGGGCGGCTACGGCAATTGGGTTATGATTAACCACGGCACAAATGGTGGAAAACAATATGTCACCCTATATGGTCATATGAAATATTCACCAAGTGTAAGTAATGGTCAAACTGTTAGCGCCGGTAAGGTTATTGGCTATGTAGGAAGTACAGGTCGTTCAACCGGCAATCATCTGCATTTTGAAGTGCGTGTTAACGGTTCCCGTACCAATCCAATGAATTATTTTAACCGCGCATCTTAAATGTTTCACATAATTGTTTTAGAAAGGAGCAACCTATGTTTAAGCATAGTTTTTTAATGGTTAGTGTAACCCTTGTTGTGATATTAAGTCTTTTTTCATCAGTGCTTTATATTCCAACATCAGCGGCGTCTACTACGCAGATGAAAAACGAAATTAGCGAGTTGGAAGCGAAATCCGCTAAGCTTGAAAAGGAGATTGCTCAGCTTAAAAAGGATAAAGCCGAACAAAACGCAATTAAAACCAAGCTTGATGAACAAATTGCTGTAACACAGGAAAAAATTTCTGCTTGTACAAGGCTTATTAACAGCTATAAATCAGAAATCAAGAAATTTGAAGCTGAGATTAAGGAAAAACAAGCCGAGATTGACGATACAAAGTTTTTGTTCCGTCAGCGTATGCGTTCAATTTATATGAGTGGAAGCACAAATAATGACCTTTTGGTGCTTCTTGATGCTGATAGCTTTTCAGATTATCTTGCCCTTTCAGAGGTTTCGCGTACCATTTCGGCTCACGATAAAAAAATTGTAAATGAGATAACCGACGCCATCGAGGAGATTAATAAATCCCAAAAGGCTATAAATGAAAAAATGGCGGCGCAAAATGAAATTAAAAAATCCCTTGCCAACGAACAGGCAAAGCTTAAAACCCAGCAGGCAGAGGTTAACGGCGTTATAGCCACCATTGATAATGATAAATCTGCATTAGAAGCTAGAAATAAGACCTATGAGGCGGCTATAAATAAGCTTGAAAAGGAAGTTCAGGCGGCTTTGGCTGCGGCAAGTAGTTCGGGTAAAAATCCCGTTTTCAAAAGCGGCAAATTTACCTGGCCTGTCCCCGGTTTTTATAATATTACTTCCTATTACGGGTACAGAGTTAACCCTGTATCGGGAATTTATAAGCTTCACGGCGGTATAGATATTGCAAGTGCGGGTATTTACGGTAAGGCAATTGTCGCCGCGGCAGACGGTGTAGTTGTTTCGGCGGGCTGGAACAGTGGCGGATTTGGTAACTGGGTTGTAATAAACCACGGTACAAGCGGCGGAAATCAGTTTGCAACACTTTACGCGCATATGTGTAGAGCCCCTGTTGTAAGCTCAGGTCAAACAGTAAAAGCAGGTCAAACAATCGGTTATGTTGGTTCTACGGGTAATTCCACAGGTAACCATTTGCATTTTGAGGTTCGTGTAAACGGTAGCAGGGTTAATCCTATGAGCTATTTCAGTAAGGCTAACTAAAATATTAATTATTAATGGGCGGATGTAAATTCGCCCTATTTTTAAGGAATGAAAAATGGAAGAAGAAAAATTGATTAACGAAACACAAGAAGAAACAGAAAAGAAACCCCAAAAAACAATATATAGTATTTTCGGCGGAAAATATGGATATGTTATGTTTTTAATTTCCTTGGTTTTAATTTCGTCGGCTATTGCCATTAGAATTTACAGTGAATTTTGTGTTGACTCAACCTCGCAAAAGCTTGACCAAATAAATGCTCTTGTACGCGAATATTATTCAGGTGAAATTGATGATGAAGCTATGGATGATATGTTGGCAAGCGCTTATATGAAGGCTATTGATGATAAATACGGATTTTATAGAAATTCTGAGGATGCCGAGGAAGTTGAGGCTTCTTTTGAGGGCAATACATCGGGAATAGGCGTTACCGTTTTTAATGATGAAGAAAATAACGCTCTTGCGGTATTTCGTGTAGATAACGGCAGCCCTGCCTATAAAGCGGGAATACAAAACGGGGATAAAATCATTGCCGTTGACGATAAAACTGTTGAGGATGAAGGCTTTTCAAAGAGTGTTGATTCCATTAAACGCGAAATAGGTCAAAGTGCAAAAATAACCCTCTTACGAGATGGTAAAACCCTTGATTTCACTATAAAATATGAGGATTTTGTAAGGCAGAGCGTTTATTATGAGGTGGTTCAAAATTATGCTTATGTTACCATAACCGCCTTTAACGAGGCTACTGTTACGCAGTTTAAACAAACCTATAACACCCTTATAAAGGATAATGTTAAGGGTATAATTTTTGATGTTCGTGATAATGGGGGAGGAACGGTTGATTCGGTTTGTGAAATTTTAGATGTTTTGGTTGCCGAATGTGATCTTATTACCATTAAGTATGCTGATGGCAGTGAGGAAATTTCTCATAAATCAGATGCTCAAAAATGCGAACTTCCTATGGTTGTTTTAACAAACGGCTCTACAGCAAGCGCGGCAGAGCTTTTTTCCGCTAATCTAAGAGATATGGCAAAAGCCTTGCTTATAGGCAATAACACCTATGGCAAGGGGGTTGTACAGCGCACATATTTTTTAACTGATGGCTCTTGTGTTCGCTTTACGGTGGGAGAATTTTTACCCGCAGGTGGCGAAGGCTTTAACGAGAAGGGACTTGCTCCCGATTTTGAGGTTGAATTTACAGAGGAACAGCTTAAAAAACGCTATGCATTGGGAGAGAATGATCCCTATTTAAAAAAGGCGGTTGAACAGTTAAATGCTGAAAACTCAAAAGGAAAATAATATGAGCTTTAAAAAGAACTTTTTTCAACAATATTTTCTACAAAGAAAAAATTTAATTCTTTTTTCATTTTTTTCTATTCTTAGTGCGTTTGTTATGGCAATAATTTTTGCTTTTTCACACCAAACGGCAGATGCATCGGCATCACTAAGTAATGGTTTAAGCAATATTATTTTAGATATATTTGAGTTTGTTGACAGTAGTAAAAAAGAGTTGTATTTTGCTATCTTAAAAATTTTTATAAGAGATTTCGCTCATTTATTCTTGTTTACTTTACTTGGTAATTTTTTAACCTGTGCGGTAATTAATTTAAATGTACAAAAATCCCGAGTTAAATATTTGTTTGTTTTGTTAATTGGTCTTGCATATAGTGTAGCTGATGAAACACATCAATTTTTTGTCGAAGGTCGCAGTTGTCAGATTTATGATGTTATTTTGGATTTTTCAGGTGTACTTTTAGGGGTTATTTTTGCTATGATTTTTTATAAAATATTTCAAATAATAGCAAAAAAGCGCAAAATTAGTTAAATTTCGATTTAGCTATTGAAATTTTAAAAATAATGTTATAAAATGTTCTAGATATTATATGTTTATGGAGAGTTAAAATGAAGTGTATTTATGAAGGCAAGGTATTACATATGCTACCAATTCCAAGCGGAATTGTGGCTGCCGTTTTATCCGATGTAACCGAGGATGGTAAAATGGTGGTAGAATACCGTATGATTTCCTTGGAAACAGGTCAGGTTCAAAGAATAACCAACAGTGTTTATCTTTTGGCAAAGTTTGGCGCATCACATAAATCGGCAGAAATGCAGGTTACAAACCATCTCACCTGTCGCACCTGTCCTCTGCCGGAAGGGGAGCTTTTTTCGGTTGAGGAGGATTTTAGCGCAAAGGTTTTGGATGCTGATGGGTTTGCCAAATGGGTGGGCGTTGTAAAATATAAGGGTGAAGCCCCTGCAGATGCCGTTTTTGACGGAAAAAACATTTGGGTTGCTTTTACCGAAAATAATGCTATTATTCGTTTGGATCCTGCCTCAATGCGTGAGGAGCTTAGAATAGGCGGTAAGGGCGAAACAGGCTTTAACAGTCCCGTTGGCGTTTTTGCCGAAGGAGAAGAGCTTTTTGTTTCTAACTGCAAATCATATCAGATTTGGAAAATCCATACCAAAACCTATGAAGCCAGTGAATATATGACCTTTGAGGAGCCGGTTTATGCCTATTGCAAGTGCCGTGGCAGAGAGGTTGTACTTTTAGAGTCAGGAATATACGATGTCTAGATTTTAGAGGCTAGATGCTAGAGGCTAGACGCTAGATGCTATAAAACCCGACGGTTTGTGCTTTAACCACAAGCCGTCGGGTTTTTGATTCATTTTGGGAATTGTATGATTATTTTTTGTTGTTGTAACGCGTAATCAAGAGCAATTTTTGTGCCGCTTTTTCTATTATTAGGTGAATAATCTTCTTTATAGTATATTATGCAAAATTTACTCTTTTCTATCATTTCATAGTTTCTTTTAACATATATAGATTTAGTGGCTCCAATTGCTTTTTCAGGATAATATGTATCTTCGTAATACTTAAGCAAATATACTTTATATTCCTCATTGATAGAGGGGTATTCAGCTCGCACATAAATTCGTTTTATATACTTATATTTCATCTTTAGTTGCGTTACAAGCTTGTAACACAAATCGTCAAATTGGCTTTTACTACCAAAGAAAAAGGTATTAACATTTTTTTGGGTTATTAAATTTTCTATTTCTTGATATAATTGTTCTTTTAATTGTTCGGTTTCAGAGATTTTTCTGTGTCCAATAAAACAACAAGTATTATTTAAAATACTAATCACTTCCCTTAAAGATAATATTCATTTTCTATATTAATATTATTTTATAGAAATTAATTATATATGTCAAGAGAAATTGATAATTTAATTCCGTATTTTTAGCGATAGTATAGGCTACAATTATATACGGGTGATGATACAATGTATGAAGATAAATTTGTTAATCGTTTGACTAAACTCAGAATGAAAAAAGGTGTTTCAGCAAGAGATATGAGTTTAAGCATAGGTCAATCAGAATCATATATAAATAAAATTGAAAACGGTAATGCGCTTCCGTCTATGAGTATATTTTTTTATATTTGTGAATATTTTGGGATAACGCCTGCACAGTTTTTTGAAGATGAAGTTGAATGTCCTATAACATTAAAAAAGACATTTGAAAATTTAAAATGTCTATCTGCAGAGCAATTAGAACATATTAATAATATTATTGAGGATATAAAAAGATAATTTGGATTTGTGATGCAAGATGTTTGGATATTAGATTAAACCCGACGGTTTGTGCTTTAACCACAAGCCGTCGGGTTTTTTGTAGATAATTTAATTAGGGGATTTCCCATATTTCAATCTAAGTTATAAATTGAAATTTGAAGATGAGATTATATTAAATAGATGTAGGGAACGACCTATGTTGTCAAGTACGGATTATTTACAGTTTGTTCGGGACGATTGTTTACACTTTTTTTCTACGGTAAATCTTTTTTGAAATAATTTGTTTTTCTTCTATATCAACCTTTGCTATGGCGAATTCGCCA
>SVPL01000003.1 GCA_015065925.1 Oscillospiraceae bacterium | reverse complement strand
CACAGTTTTACTCTCCCATGGCATTTAAAACACTTCCTTTTCTAGCATTTTATCTGCCTTTATTTTATCATAAAACTGTAAATAATCCTCCCGTACATTCTGTAAACTATCCTACCATACTATACACGATGTGTCGTTCCGTATAATTGCCACATTTTTTAGGAACGCACGCTGGTCGTTCCCTACGGTGCAATTCGCCAATTTGTGCAATAAATCCCAATTTATTCGATGCCACAAACCACGCCCGCGGGATTATTAATCGCCCGATTTATGGGTTTATACATTCGCGTGCATGGATGAAACGCCACGCGTTTCAAACCCCAATTTATCGGTTGTTTTTACATCTCCTTAAATTACTCAACAATATATCTCTTTTTACCCTTTGTTTCGCAAATATTAACATCCACCCCGAAAACTTTTTTTATTATACCCTCATTCACAATGCTTTCGGGGGTGGATTTTGCCTTGATTTCACCCTTTTCCATTACTAAAATTTCATCCCCAAAGGTAAGGGCAAGGGGGATATTGTGCAAAACCGCAATAACGCATTTCCCCGTTTTTGCAAGGTCTTTTAACAGCTTCATAAGGGCAAGCTCGTTTGAAACATCCAAAAATACGCTTGGTTCATCAAGCAAAATAAAGGGAGTATCTTGTGCTAAAAGCATTGCAAGATATGCCGATTGACGCTCTCCCCCCGAAAGGGTGGAAAGCATACGGCTTCTAAACATTTCAATTCCCGCTGTTTTTAATGCCAGGTCCACCGCTTTTCGGTCGGACTTGGTTTCGCTTTTTAAAAGTCCCAGGTATGGGTATCTGCCCAAAAGAACAAGCTGTTCCACCGTCATTTCGGGAATGGATTTTTCTTGTGGCAGTAAAGAAATTTTTTGGGCAAATTCCTTTTGGGAATATTCATCTCTTTTTTTACCGTCCAAAATGATTTCGCCCCTATGGATAGGCAAAAGCCCCGAAACCAGTTTAACAAGGGTGGTTTTTCCGCATCCGTTGGGCCCTATTATGCAGTAAAGCTTACCTTTTTCAAAATTGGCAGAAAGATTATTTATAACCTTTGATTTTTGGTGCGAAAATTCTAAATCTTTTATTTCAAGCATATTAATCACCCAATTTATAATTTTTTAATTGCGTTTGCTTATAATAAGAAGGACAAAAAACGGACATCCAATAAAGGAAAGTATTATGCCAACGGGTATTTCATAAGGGGTGAAAAGTGTTCGTGCTAAAAGGTCGCTAAGCAGTACCATAAATCCGCCGAAAAGGGCGCAAAATGGGACAAGCAGACTGTGCTTTCCGCCTACGATTTTTCTGCCTATGTGGGGAGCAATAAGCCCTACAAAGCCTAGAAGTCCTGAAAAACTAACGGCGCAGGAGGCGAGAATTGCCGCCAATAAAAGCATTAAAAAGCTTAATTTTTTCACTCTAACCCCAAGACTGTGGGCGGCGGCTTCTCCGAGGCTTAAAAGGTCTAAGGCTCTTGTTAAAATAAAGCAAAGGGCTACGCCCCCTAAAATCAGGTATGCAGAGGGGAAAAGGCTTTTAAAGCTCAGTCCCGAAAGGGTGCCTACCGAAAAAAGTGTGGCATCATAAGCGGCGTCGGGGAAAAGGGATTTTATAAGACTTTGGGCGGCGGTCAAGGTGCTTCCAACCGCTATTCCAACAAGTATTAAGGAAATTTTACCGCACCCCTTTTTGGAGTTTATGGCAAGAATAATAAGGAGTGCCCCAACACCTCCCAAAAATGCGCCAAGAGGAATTAAATATACGGCAGACGGAAAAAGAGCAATTAAAATTACCGCGCCAAGTCCCGCCCCCGCATTTACTCCGATTGTGCCCGGTGAGGCTAAAGGATTGGCAAGAACGCCTTGAACAATTGTACCCGCAACGCCAAGGGCACTACCCGCAAGTAGTCCACCTAAGGCGCGGGGAAGTCTTAAATAAAAAAGAATTTTAAAATCGGTGGATGAAAAATCTCCCGTCCAAAGACTTTTTACAGCGAAAATAGGGTTAATGACGGTAGAGCCTAATAAAAGGGAAACAACAAAACAAATTAGTAATAATAAAGCAAGGACAGTGAATATGATTACACTGTACCCTGCTCTTTTTTTATTTAAATATTTCGGGGTAGATGATTTTTGCAAGATATTCATAGCTTTCGTCCCATCTGTTGTTAGGCTTGTATTGAAAAAGTTGCTTTGGCAAGAGGTGATAATTGCCTGTTTTTACTGCACTTAGCGAATTAAAGGCAGGGGAGCTTTCAAGGGTGGAATTTAAATATGATTTTGCCGCCTTTTCATCACCCATAGGATAGGTTAAAATAAAATCGGGATTACATTTTATAAGGGCTTCAAGGCTAAGGGACTCAAGGGAGGAGGGATAGTCCTCGGCAAGATTTTTTACCTTTAAATCTTTGAGTATTACCCCTGCGGGATTATCGTCGGTTTTTGCCTTTATTCCCGTAGAAAAAGTTCGGGCAAGAATGGCGGTTTTTTCTGAATTTTCGGGGATTTTAGAGGTAATTTGTTTAATTCGTTTTTCTACCTCAGTAACATTTTTTAAAAACAAATCATCCCTGCCGGTTAAATTGCAAAATCCTTGCATAACAAACATGTAATCCTCAAAGGTATCCTCCCTGAAAAATCCGTAGGGAACAGATAATTGCTCAAGATTTTCTGCCAGCTTTTTGTGGGTTGCAATATCGCTTGAAAGAATAACAAAATCAGGCTCAAGGGATATAAGCGTTTCTAAATTTATGTTTTTAACATCACCTATTATCTCTGCATCCTCGGCGGCTAAAAGGTGCCTTTCCTCTATAACATCCCTTGTAACACCAACGGGCTTACCGCCTGCAAGAATAAAACATTCGGTAAGTGAAGCATGGCAGGAAACCACCTTTAAGTTTTTTGCTTCGGCTATTTTTACGGTATTGCCCTCGCTGTCGGTTATTTCTTTGGAGTAGACGCTATGAATGTTATTATCTTCACATCCGCAAAGCAGTAAAAAGCAAAATATTAAAGCGAAACAGATTATTTTTTGGAGCTTATTCACGGTTTGGAATTTCCTTTTTTAAAATTTCCTCTTTGCGTAAAATAAGGTCATCATCTGAAATATCCGCTTCCATTTTATCTGCGCCAATGCGGTCAACCGCCATACCGAGTCTTTCTTTATTGTAGGCGTTGTCTCGGTACCAAAGAATTATTTTTTCCAAGGTGCTTAAAATCTCATCCTCGCCTACACGCATTTTAAGGGGAGTACCCATTCGGGTGCGTTTTCCCCAGGTGCCGCCAACATAAATCTGGTATTCCACCTTTTTGTTGCTGTCAATGGCGCCAAAGGGACATTTCCCCGCGCATACACCGCAGGTAAGGCAAAGGGAGGAGTCGATGCTTATTTTACCGTCTTTAAGACTTGCCGCCTTCATAGGGCAGGACTTTATAATGGCACAGTTAGCACAACCGCGACAGTTTTCAAGGTTAATTACGGGTGCTGAATGACCTTCAATTCCAACATCATTAAGGCTGGGCTTCATACAGCTGTTGGGACATCCGCCAACGCCTATTTTGAATTTATGGGGAAGGGTTACATCCTTCCAACCAAGGTAAAATTCATTATGTATTTTTTCTGCCAGACCTTGGGTATCAAAATTACCAAAAACGCAGGTGGTTCCCTTACAAGCAGCAATGGGACGGATTTTTGCACCCGTTCCGCCAAAATAAAGCCCGTGCGCCTCGGCATAGGCAATACATTCCTCAATTTTTTCATGAGGAATACCCGAAATCTCGATTGAAAGACGACTTGTGGCAAACGCCTTCCCGTTACCGAAATTTTGGGCTATGTAGGATATTGTTTTTAAATCCTCAGCCGAAAAAACGGTGCCGGGGGCTACAATTCTACCCGAAAAACAATCGGTACCTCGGTTTCTTAAAAAGCCTTTTCCTTTAACGGCGGCAATATCAGATGGTTTTAATGACATAATGCTAACCTCTCAATTTTAATAATCTTCAAAACTATATTTGCATTATAGCAAAAAATTTTTTTATTTGCAATATAAAAACTAAAGATATGGTCTACTAGACTTAAAAAACACTTCATTTTTAAGCAATTTGCCGATAATATTAAGACATAAATATTAAATCTGTGTAAAAAATAATAAAAATAACAAAAATTCTATTGCAAAATCTGAAAATATATTGTACAATATACTAAACCCTAGCAATAATTAAGGAGCAGACTATGGCAATCTCATTTAACGAAAAATACGCAAAGGATTTTATTTCATCCAACGGACTTAAAGGTTTGGCGCCTCACATTAAGGTAGCTCACGAGCAGCTTGAAAATAAAACAGGCTTGGGAAATGACTTTTTAGGTTGGATAAAGCTTCCCTTTGACTATGATAAAGAAGAATTTGCACGCATTAAAAAGGCGGCAGAAAAAATCAAAAATGACAGTGATATTTTAATAGTAATAGGTATTGGCGGTTCCTATCTTGGTGCCCGTGCCGCTATTGAATTTTTAAAATCCCCCTATTACAACTCTCTTAGGGGTGACAATCCCGAAATTCACTTCGCAGGTAACAGCATAAGCGGTTCAGCCCTTAACGATATGCTTAAAATGTGTGAGGGCAAACGCGTTTCGGTAAATATAATCTCAAAATCAGGTACCACAACCGAACCTGCAATTGCATTCAGAGTATTCCGTGAATATCTTGAAAAGCAGTATGGCGAGAAGGAAGCCGCAAAACGCATTTATTGTACAACCGATAAAGCACGCGGCACCCTTAAAGCATTGGCAGACAGCAAGGGCTATGAGTGCTTTGTTATTCCTGATGATGTTGGCGGTCGCTTCTCGGTATTTACCGCAGTTGGACTCCTTCCCATAGCTGTTTCGGGCGCTGATATTGACGCTATTATGGCAGGTGCCGCCCAAGCCGCTAAGGAATACAATACCTGTGATTTGGAAAAGAACGATTGTTACCGTTATGCCGCCCTTCGCAACGCCCTCTACCGTAAGGGTAAGGAAATTGAGCTTATAGTTTCTTATGAGCCTCGCTTTGCAATGCTTGCCCAATGGTTTAAGCAGCTTTTCGGTGAGAGCGAGGGTAAGGATAATAAAGGTATTTTCCCATCCTCGGCAATTTTTTCTACCGACTTACATTCGATGGGGCAGTACATTCAAGACGGCAGACGAATTCTTTTTGAAACGGTTGTAAACATTGCCGACTGTGGCAGTGATGTTATAATTAAAGAGGATGCCGAAGACGGTGACGGACTTAATTTCCTTGCAGGCAAGCCCTTATCCTTTGTTAATCAAAAGGCTTTTGAGGGTACCGTTTTAGCACATAGTGACGGCGGTGTTCCCTGCTTTGTAATTAATGTTGATAAAGCCGATGAGGAAAATCTTGGCAGGCTTATTTATTTCTTTGAAAAGGCTTGTGCAATTTCGGGTTATATTCAGGGTGTTAACCCCTTTGACCAACCCGGTGTTGAAAGCTATAAAAAGAATATGTTTGCCCTTTTGGGTAAGCCGGGCTATGAAGCCGAAAAAGAGGCTTTAGAAAAACGACTTGGCAAATAATTTCAGGCAATTACCGTTTTAAACGGTTAAAAATATAAAGGAGGAACTTAAAATGATTCAACTTATCATTGGAAAAAAAGGTTCAGGTAAAACAAAAAAATTAATTGATTTGGTTAATGCCGCAACAGAGGCCAGCAAGGGAAATGTTGTTTGTGTTGAAAAGGGCGATACATTAACCTTTAATATCACACACAGGGCACGATTGATTGATGCTGAAAGCTATGGTATCAGCGGTTATGGTGAGCTTTATGCTCTTCTTTGCGGAATTCAGTCTGCAAACCATGATGTTACCGATATTTTTGTAGATGCAACCCTTCGTCTTGGTAGCAGAGATTATGATGAGCTTGCCGCTTTCCTTGACAGACTTTCTGCAGTAGCAGAGGATAGCAACACCAAGTTCACCTTCACCGTTTCTTGTGACGAGGCAGAGCTTCCTGCAAAAATCTTTGATATTGCAACCAAATTGTAATTGGGCCCTTTAAGCGACGATTTGGTTTTTGAAAAATCAGCATACATTATTTTGGAGACCTTTTTATGAGAGGTCTCCTGTTTTTTGTAAAAAGCTTTTAATCAGACTAAAAGAAATTTGTAAAGTTGACAGTTCAACTTCTTTTTGGTATAATTGTTGCAGTCGTTTTTAAGGAAGTGTGCTTTATGCAAAATATATATTCAAAAAGCTTTAATCTTCGCACATCGGATTTCGATTGTTACAGAAAAATCACCCCCACATCGGTTTTGGATTTATTTCAAACCGTTGCGGGGGAACACGCTGATATGCTGGGCTGCGGTTTTGAAGCCCTTTACAGCCGTAAGCTTTTGTGGGTGCTTGTAAGAACCAAATATGAGGTTATTAATTATCCAAAGATGTACCAAACCGTAATTGTTAAAACCTGGCCTCTTGCCCCTTCGCGACTTGGTTTTCAGCGTGAATATCTTATGGAGGATGAAAAGGGTTATCCCCTTATTAAAGGCAGTTCCGATTGGGTTATAATTAACAGCGAGGAGCGTAAATTTGTAGCCGCTACCAATATTTATCCTGAAATGGAGCATTTAACCCAAAAAAGCTTTGATGAGCGACTTAAAAAATTGCCCGATTTTGAGGCAGAGGGTAATGGCTTTGTTATTTGTCCCGGCTTTTCACAGCTTGATATGAACGGGCATATTAACAACACAAAATACGCAAGCTATGTTTTGGACGCTCTTTATCCCAATGAAAAAAGTGAAATAAAATCCTTTCAGATTGATTACCGTCACGAGCTGAAAATAGGTGATGAGGTAAGGCTTTATATTCAAAAAAATGATGATTTCATCCGTGTTAAGGGGGTTAACGGCTCGGGTGACACAATGTTTATTTGCAAAATCGGTGTGTAAAAAACATAAAATAAGGCGAATTAGTTTTAAAAACAAATTTTCAATTGGCGAAACGCCACGCGTTTGTCAGATATACCATAACTCGGTCATACCTGTGGAAACTGCCGCCGCGCCGCTTGCCAAGGCGGATGTAACCTCTGCTTTTGTTTCAATAAGTCCACCCGCAATAACGGGAATGGAGCCACCCGAAAATTTTTCAATAACCTTACCTATTACACCGGGCATAATTTCAATTAAATCGGGAGCCGAGGTTTCTAAAAGCTCGTGAATACTGTCCAGTCCTTTGGTATCAAGGGCGAAAAAGCGTTGAACGGTAAGAAGACCTGCTTCCTTTGCAAATTTAATCATCTGTCCGCGGGTGCTTATAATTCCGTCTACCCCAAGAGAAGCTAAATATTCAATTCCCGTTTTATCCTTTCCTATGCCGTCTGCCAAATCAATATGCACAAAAATCGCCTTGCCTGCGGCGTGCGCCTTTTTAATGCGCTGGGCTTCCATAGGCAGACTTGCCCTTAAATCGAAAAGTATTTCGGTTGGGGCGGTAAGGGCTTTTTCAAATTCCTGTTCGTGAAAGGATGCAATTACGGGACTGCGCTCCAAACAATCGTTAAGCTCTGCTTTTGTCAAGGTTATATTCCTCCCAAAATAATAAAGATGCAGTGGACGCACTTCACCTGTGGTCCCTGCATCTCCAACACTCTGCATAATTTTATTTTAGAGCATACATACTTTTTTGTCAAGCCTTTTTGGCTAATTTTTAATACCTATTCCGTAAATGGTAAAGCCGCCGTTTTCCAGCTTGGGGGTAAGGGCGATTTTTCCTTCCATATTACCAATATCTACCAAGGTAGGAGTTTTTGCGGCGCTTGAGTCAATGGATTTTGTTTTGCCTTTGGAATCGGTTACCGAAATATAACCCGAGCTGCCGTCTTTAAAGGACATAAACACCTTAACCGACTTGTTTGCAGGAACGGGAATGGTAAGAACAGACTCGTCGCTTGTGAAATTGTAGCTCCAACCGCGTGAAGTTGCAGAGCTATTTGCACCTGCAGTAAAGCCACCGCTTAAGGTTACGCCCTTTGCCGTGTTGGTAACATAACCCAAATTTAAATAGTCAGAGGTTTCAGGCTTTTGGGGAGCAGTAATTTTTGTAGATTCCTTTGCAAGATTATCCATTACCTTTTTAAGATAACAGGTAATAAGGTTTGCAGCAATCATATGTCCGTTATCGTTGGGGTGGATGTAATCGGCGCCAATATCTCTTGAAAGACCGCTTTTCTTTTCCACACCGCCCAAACGCCATGCCAAAACCTTAGCGCTTATTTTATTCCATACATATTCGTGATAACTCATAGCGGGAATATCGTAAGCCTTTACAGCGTCGGTAATGGCTTTAACGGGAACATCCTTAGTCTTTTTATAGGTTGCCGCCGCATAAGAGGATTTTTCACAGCTTGTAAAATCAATAGACATTACGGCGGGAGAATTTTTCTGGCTTAAAATTTTGTAAAGAATGGAGGAATATGTATTATTAACATCATAATCCAAATAGGTGTTAACGGTGAAATCCACTACAACAAAATCAGGATTATATTTAAGTAAATCTTCACTAATACGGTAGTTTGCCATTTCGGGATTAGTGGAGCCAATACCCGCATTTACAAACTCAAAATCAGAGTTGGGGAAGTTGGCAGACCACCACTCGCAAATAAGATTGCCGTAGCTTGAATAAACACTTGAAGCGCTTGCACCTTGACTTATGGAACCGCCAAGCACCGCAATTTTATAATTACCGCCCTTTTGAGCCTTTTTCATAAGTGCCGCAATTCTTGCCGAATTACCCTTATTTTTAAGACCGATGCTATATAAATCGGGGTCAACACCCTGGTAGATTTTTTCTAACTCTGTTAGCACAACCTTCTCCTCCTTGCTTGAGGTTTCCACCCTTGAGGATGGCTTTTGAGCCTTACTGCTTGACGAAGCCTTCTTAGAGCTGGTTGAGGTAGAGGTAGGCTCGGATGTAACCTCAGAGGTTGTAACAGTTTCGCTTACCGTTGCGGTATCTGATGATGGGTTTTCCTCATTGCCACAGCCTACAAAGGTGAGCAGAGTTAAAACACTTACTAAAAATAAAGATAATAGTTTTTTCATTTGAATTCTCCTTATAAAGCGTTAAAAACGCACTTATGATACACTAGGAATTATAGCATAAATTAATATAGTTTGTAAAGGCTTTTTGCGGATATAGATTTTAAATTACCGCTAGCTATATGGACGCGGGGTATAAACTACGCCATATCCACAAATTTATTTGTAATAAAATGTTACCAATTCGTCGAAGTCCTTACGCTTTTTGGGGCGGATTTCATAGCCTTCTTTTGGGTAGCCCAAGGCGATAACAAGTCGGGCGGCACCCGATATACCGCATACCTCACGGATTTGCTTATCGTTTATCCAACCCAAAATGCAGCTTTCCACACCCAAGGAGGCAGCCTCTGCCGTTATATATGCCGAAGCAATGCCAATATCAATTGAACGGTAATCATTATGCTTTAGCTTTGCACCTGTAGCCGCCATTTTGCAGTAGGGCGCCTCAGAGATAACAAGCATAACGGGTGCGTCGTAGGCGAATTTGTTTATACCAATATCGGTACAGCATTTTGCAACACTTTTTGCCGTTTCTCCCTCACAAACGGTAAAGTGATAGGGCTGACCGTTGCAAGCGGAGGGGGATAAAATTCCCGCCTGAATGATTTTTTCGAGCTTTTCCCTTTCAACGGGAAGGTCGGGATTGAATTTTCTGCAGGACTGCCTTTTGTTTGCAATTTCTAAAAAGTCCATAATAATCTTCCTTTGTTTTTAAAAGATTTTAAAACGGTCAAGACCGTTCACGGTTTTAGCACGAATTTTGTTTTAAAATTTTCTTATTTCCAAGGAGTCGTCGTCCTTGCCTTTTTCTATTTTTCTTATTTCTATAAAATAACTGTAATCGTCGCTAACCTTAACCGACACTCTGTCCCCAACCTTTTTACCCATAAGGGTGCTTCCTAAGGGGGATTCCTTGCTTATTATATTCTGAAATGGGTCGCGACGAAGGGTGGTAACTATTTTAACCTGCTCCTCACATTCGTCCTCCTCCATATAATAGGTTACGGTATCAAAAAGACCTACTGTATCGGTGGTGCTTTCGTCCTTAATGATTACGGCGGTTTTAATCATATTTCGCAAAAAGCGAATACGACTCTCGTTTTTGCCGCGCTCACGCTTGGCGGCGTGGTACTCGGCGTTTTCCGAGAGGTCGCCATAGCTGCGGGTTAGCTTAACCTCCTCTAAAATCTCGGGACGAAGCTTGGTTATGCGGTATTCAAGTTCTTCCTTCATTTTTTTAATATCTATTTCGGTAAGCTCATCAAACATATTTTTTACTCCTTCGGGGGATAGCAAATATCCTACTTTTCTTTAAATTTTTGGGACTCGGCTACCGCTAAAGCGTCACAGCGTTCATTTTCGCTATGTCCTGCGTGACCTTTTATCCAATTGATTGTAAGGGTGTGAATTTCGGTTAAACGAAGCAGCTCATCCCATAAATCGGGGTTAAGGGCGGACTTTTTATCTGCCTTTCGCCAACCGTTTTTCTTCCAGTTTGCCGCCCAACCCTTTGAAATTCCGTCAGCAACATAGCGGGAATCGGTAGTCAGGGTTACATTGCAGGGCTCCTTTAAGGCAAGAAGTCCCTCAATAACGGCGGTAAGCTCCATACGGTTGTTGGTGGTGTTTGCCTCGCCCCCCGAAAGCTCCTTTTCGCGGGTGCCAAAGCGGAGTATTGCGCCCCATCCACCGGGACCGGGATTGCCTGAACAAGCTCCGTCGGTAAAAAGTTCAACCTGTTTTCTCATAGATAAAAATTCCTTTTCTTTTGAAAAATTTTATAAAGTAAATGGCGCGCAGATTAAATAAATTATTGGCTGATGCACAATATAAATTATAAGAGCGTGTCTGCCCAAAAAGCCCAGTGGTTTTATTCTTTTGGGCTTAAAGATTTTTTCAAACCTTTGAATAAATCCGAATTTAAAAAGAAAATACCCTGCCAAAAACAAGAAAAACCACGGAAAGATGGGGAAATAATCTGCCGAATAAAAACTCGGCGCAGTTATTCCGAGGGGATAAAGATTTTTATTTAAATACCACTGAGTGGGGATAATATTTCTAATCCCAACAAAATCGGGATAGTCATTTGGTACTCCGTAAAAAACAATAAAAAGGGCTATGGCAATTATAAGCCCCGCCCATTTATTTGTTCTTTTAAGGGCAAAATTAAAGAGACCGCAAAACATCATAGAAAATCCAAGAAGGTGCAAAATTCCAAAGCGAATGGCTATATCACCCATAAATTCCGAGCCAAGCACTGTAACAATGGTGATTACAATAGCCACCGCGAAGCATTTTACTCCCCTAAGGAGATTAGAGTGGGAAAATCCGCACATCATACCCGAAAGGCAGATAAATCCTCCTGCAAAAAAGGGTACCGAGGGTGTGAAAAAATCAAAAAGCGTGTCTGCCGTTTTTATTCCAAGTAAAGAATACACCGAAAGAAGCCCGTGGTAAACTACCATACAAAGCACCAAAAATCCGCGAATTTCATCCAAAAGGGCATAGCGGATTTTAATCTTTTCGTCGGGCAAAAGGGTGTTTGCTATCTGTTGTTCTTTTTCCATAATCTTTCCTCTTAATATTGTCTGAAGCTGCCGACAACCTTGCCTAAAATATCAATTCTTTCGGCGCGAATAGGTTCAAAATCAGGATTTTCGGGGTATAATACAGGTATACCGTTTTCAAATCCCAAGCGCTTAACGGTGGCTTCGTCCTCAATCATAGCAACCACAATATCTCCCCCGCGGGAGGAAAGGTTTTTATCGGCAATAATAAGGTCGCCGTCTAAAATACCTGCATCACGCATACTGAGTCCCGATACTCTAAGGGCAAAAAGACCGTCTGCGCTACGGGTGGGGTATGGAATGTAATCTTCAATCTGCTCCACCGCCAAAATGGGATTACCCGCCGTTACTTTGCCTAAAACGGGCACCTGTGCCGATGGGGTACCGCCCATTAAACGGATGCCGCGGGAATTACCTGCGTTACGGGTTATATACCCATAATCCTCAAGGGTGGCTAAAATTCCGTGTACCGTAGAGGTGGATTTAATATTAGCATCCCTGCAAATTTCACGAACGGTAGGCGGGATGCCCTCTGCCAAATATTCAACTATTATTTTATACACCTTTTCTTGTTTTTCGGTTAAAGAGGGCCTTTCCATAAAAAATCTCTCCTTTTTAAAACACAAAAATCCCCAAAAGGGCTATTTTAGGGCGTTTTTAATAAAACAAATGTTCTTTTTTATTAGTATATCACACTTTCTTTGTCAAATCAAGAAGAACTTAAATTATGATTAATTTTTTTATTGAAATATTTTTTTTACTATGATACAATACTAAATAAAGATTGCTTGCAAAATGATTTTTCAACAAACAATCTCACCACAAAAAAGGAAAACTTTACCTATTCACAAATTAGTTTTCTGCTTAATTTAAATAAAATTTTGGAGGCTTATATGTCTGGAGCAAAAACAAATTCCATATTTAATACAAATGAGCGCAAGCGCGCCAGAATGAACGGCGCCGATACCGTTACATCCTCAACCTACAATCTTATAATTGGCGGGATGCTTTTGTACGGATTTATTGCAAACGCGCTTATTGTGTGGCTTTTTAGTGATTTTTTTACTTCTCTTGCCATCAATAATTATCCCATTTTTATAATAGGCTATTTTGTTTTATGCCTTACGGGGACTATTATTTCCCTTAAATCCCAAAAACCGATTTTTAGCTTTTTGGGCTACAATTTAGTGGTTGTACCAATTGGCGCGCTTTTATCTATAGTTCTTCCCACTTACTATATTTCGGATATTTTATTTGCTATTATTGCAACAGGTGCCGTAACCGCTATTATGATGGTGCTTGGCGCAACCTATCCCCGCGTATTTGCCAAAATGGGCAGAACACTTTTTATTTCTTTGGGAATAAGCTTAATTGTTAATTTTTTTGCCCTTATTTTTGGATATTCGGGAAATCTTTTTAACTGGATTTTTGTTGTTATTTTTTCTCTTTATATAGGCTACGATTGGCAAAAGGCTCAGATGTTTCCCAAAACTGCCGACAATGCCATCGACAGCGCATTAGACCTTTATTTGGATATTATCAATCTTTTTATAAGGTTGTTAAGTATAATAAGCAAAAACAGAGATTAATAATACTTGCTTAAAAAGGAGTTTTAACTATGCAAAAAATTAATTTAAACGGCGCTTGGAGGGGCGTTTGCTACCACGAAAACGGTGAGGTTGATTTTAAATTTAACGGCACCGTTCCCGGTTGCGTACATACCGATTTAATTAAAGAAAATATTATAGATTATGATATTTTTTATCGCGATAATGCCGATAAATGTCAGTGGATAGAAAACAGAAGCTTTGACTATGAAACCACATTTACCGTTTCTGAGCCTTCCAAAAGGGCTGAGCTTGTTTTTGAGGGACTTGATACCTACACCAACATCTACCTGAACGGCAAGGAGATTGCCACTACAGACGATATGTTTATTACCCACCGCATTGATGTGTCGGGACTTCTTAAGGAGGGTGAAAATACCCTTAAGGTGCATTTTCGTTCCCCCGTTAAGGAGGTTGAGGGCAGAAAAGAGCTTCCCGCTGCCTTCACCAATGAAAGACTTCACTCCCGCCGTATACAGTGTACCTACGGCTGGGACTGGGTTGCAAGATTTGTAACGGCCGGTATTTTTAAGGATGCATACATAGAGCTTGGTGACGATTTTGCGGTAGATAACGCCTATATCTACACCGTTAGTATTGAGGGTGACGCTCCCCAAATCTGCTTTGAGGCAGAGTTTAAAAACTTTGAAAAGGGCGAACATATTACTGTTGAGGTTATTTCACCCGAGGGCGAGGTTATACATTCTCATCCCTATTTTGTTAAGGAAAAGGAGCTTAAAGATCACATTAACATTGTGGGCGGTAGGCTTTGGTACCCCGCAGGCTATGGTGAACAGCCCATTTACACCCTTAAAATACATAATAGAGAGTTTAAATTTGGTATTCGCACCGCCGTTATTTATCAGGTAAAGGATGCCGTAGGCGGTGAATACTACAAAAAGGCTCTTAGCGTTAAGTCAACCGACCTTGGTAAAGAGGTTGACCGAAACGAAGAATTTTCGGGCTTTGAGCTTAGAGTTAACGGTATTCCCGTTTTCTGCAAGGGCGCAAACTGGGTACCCTCAGAGCCCTTCCCCTCTGCCGAAACAGATGAAAAATTGACCGAAATTTTAACCCTTGCAAAGGAAGCCAATTTAAATATGCTCAGAGTTTGGGGCGGCGGTATTTTTGAAAGACAGTATTTTTATGATGAATGTGACCGCCTTGGAATTATGACCACTCAAGACTTTTTAATGGCTTGCGGTCAATATCCCGAATATGACGATTATTTTATAAATCAACTAAAGAATGAAACCGAGCACGCCGCCAAGGAGCTTAGAAATCACCCCTGCCTTATGTGGTGGTCGGGCGATAATGAAAATGCCGTAAGAGGCTTTGATGACTCCGAGGAATATGACGGCAGAACGGCAATTCACCTCAGTATTGCTCCCATTTTAATGAAGCTGGACCATAACAGAAGGTTTATGCCCTCCAGTCCCTGTGGCGGTACTCCATATCAATCCCTTACGGTTGGTACATCACATCACACTAACTTCCTTGGCAACGCTCTTTACCCCTATATCAACAAAACCGATATGGTGGATTATAAGGAATATTTCTCCTCCACCTTTACCTCCCGTTTTGTTTCCGAGGAGCCTACACTCGGCGCGTCAAGTCTTCCTTCCCTTCGTCGTTTTATGAGTGAGGATGACATCTTTAATTCGGACGATATGTGGCTTTTCCACACCAAGGACCTTGGCACTCCCGAGGTACCTAATATTAAGTTTGCCGCCAACTTTGCCTTTAAGGTTTTGGGTGAGTTTAAAGACTCCGACGACAAGGTATTCAAGCTTAAATACGGTCAGTATGAGTGGGTTAGAATAACTCTGGAAAATCTCCGCCGTAACAAGGGCTATTGTAATGGTGAAATTTACTGGATGTGGAATGACTGTTGGCCTGCCGCAATCGGTTGGGCATTTGTAGACTACTACTGTCAGCCTAAGGCATCCTTCTACTCCTTCAAGCGCGCGGCGGCTCCCGTGCTTCTCTCAATGACCAAAAATGAGGATAATTACGATATTTATGTTGTAAGTGATGAGCCTAACAACATCTCGGGCAGTCTTACCCTTTATGTTTTGAGCAAATCGGGCTTAAAGAAGCTTGAAACTACCGAAATTTCAGCAAAGGGAGCAATTTCCAATATCGTTAAGAGCGTTGCAAGAAGCGTTATTGGTGAGGGCGAAATGCTTATTGCCGAGCTTAATGCAGATGGCAAAATCTACCGCACCTTCTACCGCGAGGGTATACTCCCCATTGCGCCTACAAATGCAGTTAAAATCACCGAGCAGACTGCAAACGGCATTACCGTTACTGCCGACAGCTATGTTCACGCGGTAGAGCTTGAGGGCGAATATGTTTTCGATGATAGTTATTTCTCACTCCTTCCGGGTGAAAGCAGAACTATAACCTTCAAAAAGGCAAGAGAGCATCAAAAGGATGACATTACCCTTGTTGCCTATACTATTGAATTTTAGGCGTTTTGCCAATTTAAAATGTGAAAGAACTGAAGCTCAATGAAATATAAAATAGATTATGCCGTACAAAATATTATGCAAACTCCAGCTCTTGGCAACTGCTTTTTAGAGGGGGAAATCGGCGCCCGCTTTGACCGTTTTATATTTGAAAGGGTAAGCGGAAAATTTGCCATAGAAAATGTTTTGCGTGAGGCTGAGGATTACTTCGCAACTCAGTACGACGATATTTACACCTTTGGTTATTGGAGAAGCGAATTTTGGGGCAAATTAATGCTTAGCGGTGTCAGATGCTGTAGGTATACGGGCGATAATAATTTAAAAGAGGATTTGCTTAAATCCTGCTATAAAATGCTTTCCTTGCAAAGAAAGGACGGCTACCTTTCCACCTACAGAAATTCCGATAACATCTACCCTGTAGATACGGTGAAATCCGCATTTTATTCGGGTTGGGAGTCGAACTATTGTTGGAATGTTTGGGGTATGAAATATACCCTTTGGGCGCTTATTGAGGCTTATGAGCTTCTGGAGGATGAAAAAATCCTTTTGGGTGCCGTAAAGCTTGCCGACTGGATAGTAGAAAAATTCAAAAAAGACGGCACCAGGGTTAAGGATAGCGGTGTTATGGACGGTATGCCCTCTGGTTCCATTTTAAAGCCTATGCTTATTCTTTATAGAATTACGGGGGATGAAAAATACTTAACCTTTGGCAAAGACATTGTTAAAGAGTGGTCCCGTCAGGATAATGAACGCCCAAATCTTATAATTAATGCATTATCGGGTGTCCCTGTTGCAGAGTGGTACGGACTGTCAGAAAAAAAGCTGAACGAAGGCCACGATTTAGGTGCAGATTGGGTTCCCAAGGCATATGAAATGACCAGTTGTTTTGACGGTATTATTGAGCTTTACCGCATTACGGGTGATGAAATTCTGCTTGATGCATCAAAGGCCTTTTGGGAATTGCTGTTTATTTACGAAAGTAATATTTTAGGCTCGGTTGGATACTGTGAGCGCTATCAAAATGCCGCTAATTATCCCGACAGCGCTACCGAGATTTGTGATGTTTTACATTGGATGCGCCTGTGCTTTGAGCTTTTCTCCTTAACGGGGGAGGCGAAGTATATGGAGTCCTTTGAAAAAGCCTTTGTAAACGCTTATATTGCAGGTATTTATGCCGACGGAAAAAACAGCGCCTTCTTTGTTCGCAGTGCGGGTAGGCATATGACCGCAATTCCTCAGTGCGAATCCCGTTACCAACACTGTTGCCTTAACAATGTCGGACGCGGTTTTACAAATGCGGCTGAAGCTTCGGTAACAAAGGGCGAAAAGGGGTACTACATAAATTTATTTACACAAAGCTATGTGCGTTTTGGCGGTACAGAAATAAGGGTTGGAGCCAATTATTTTGATAGCGGCTGGGTGGGTATTTCGGTAAGAAATCCCGAGCAAAACCAAAAGCTTTATATCAGAATTCCTGACTGGAGTAAAAATACAAAAATCCGTGTTGATTTAGGTGACGAGGTTGATATTCCCGTATGCGGTGACTACTACGAAGTAAAGCTTAACGCAGATACCACTATTATGAAAATCCGTTTTGATATGTCGGTAGAGGTTATTAACTGCAATTGGTTTGAAATCGAGGATAGCGACTATCATATCCACAGATGGCGAGACGGCATATTTGGTCTTTGCAATAAGGATAGTATGTTAAGCTGTTCTAAAATCGCCCTTCGCCGCGGCCCTATTATTCTTGCCCGTACTAAAAAATTCGGAGCAAGGGAAGATGATATGTTCGGTGAAAATACCCTTTTCGGCAAAAATATTGAAGATATTTGGGCGGTTCATATTCCAAATAACAGCGGTACCTTGGCTACAACAAGGGTAATTATCACCGCCGACGGTGAAAAATATGAATATATTATGTGCGATTTTGCATCGGCAGGTAATGTAGACAGCAGTGATCCCAAGCTGTTTTCGGTTTATCTTTAATTATAGCCGAAAAACAAATAAAATAATTAAACGGGGAAGAAGCAAAAACCACTTCTTCCCCGTTTTGTGTACAGTTAAATCTCTTTTGATTTATTTTTCTTGCACCTTGCTCTGAAGGTGGTGGGTGAGCAACCGTATTTTTCGGTAAACTGTTTTGAAAAATAATTTTGGTCGTAAAATCCACATTCGCAGGCAATTTCCTTAAAGGAAAGCTCGGTATCGCAGATTAGCTTTTGCGCCTCCTCTAAACGGATTTGGTTAAGGTAGGCAATAACGGTAATTCCGTATTTTTTTCTAAAGCTGTTCATAACCGTGGATTTTGAGCAATCGAACTTTTTTGCTATGTTATCCAATGTTACCGTTTTGGCAAAGTTTTGGTAAATGTACTTCTTTATTAGCTCGGGAAGACTATCTGCCTTTGAGGGAAAACGGTTGTGATTGGTTATGTATTCTGCCAAAATTCCCATAAGTCGGGCGTAGCTTTCAAACTTATTGAACTCCAAAACCTGAATTTTATTAAAATATTCAAGCTGTTCCTCATCGCTTTTAAAAAGTGAGCGACTGCTTTTTAAAATGTGCTGGTCGTTACCCTTAAGCTCATCCCTGATTTGCCCCATCATCAGATAGCCGTTTATGACTCCCAGATGATGGATGGGGGCAACCGCCTCTAAAAGTCCGCAGGAGCAACGGTAAATGTAGGGTTCCCCCGTTGCCGATACCTTAGAGCAAGCCTTTTGGTCACAATCCACACAGTTTCTATGGGTAAATATGTTTTCCTGAATTTTAGCGCAAAAGGGCGAAAGCTTAGAAGGGTAGGCATATAGCTCCTCGCCGCCTGCATCGTGAACCGAAACACGCGCACCCGAAATATTATACAAATCCTTTATCAATGCCATAACATCCATTTTGCTTTCACTTCTTTCAAATATTAAATATTTACTCTTTTATACTAATGATTGTACTTTTTTTTATAGAAGTTGTCAAGAGGTTTTTTTATAATTTAAAATAGATTGTTATGTAAAGGCGTGGATTTTTATGAATTACCCTTATTTGGATTGGCTTTGCGAATCAATGAACTATATGGAATATCCTCAGCAAACCGTTGATTTTGTCACTGATACATACAAAAAAATCTGTGATAACAAACGGGCGAACAGGTTATTTCACGATGCATTGGCTCTTTACGAAAAACAGCTTATGCCCGCTTGGAATTGGGGACTTACCTCTGCCGAAAGGGCGGCAAATGCCGTAGATATACATATTTATGTAGCTAAATTTATTTTTTCACTTTGTGTTACCAAGCATACAAAAGCATTTTACGAGCAAAAGGGTATGCCTGAGGGTTGCTTTTACGGCTTTTTAAATGATATTAAAATAAAATGGGGTGAATGTGTTGTCCTTCATAAAATGGACGGCGTTTTTGTTGCCGAGTGGTTTAACCGTTTTGTGGATGGCACCCGTCACACCTTTGGCAGGCTTCAGTTTGAACCTATTTTTATAGGTGGTCATTATGAGTTTGCAGGTCGTACCGCAACCGAGGGGGATATGGTTATAAATATTCATATTCCCGGCGGCAGTAAGCTTTTAAAGGAGGATTGTGAAAAATCCTTTTTAAAGGCGGCAGAATTTTACGCTCCCTTATTTGAGAATGGCGAGGTAATTTTCCATTGCAATTCTTGGCTTTTATATCCCGATCACAAAGAATTTTTGCCCGAAACCAGCAATATTTTAATGTTTGCAGATTTCTTTAATGTTGTAGAAGGTAAGGAATGGAAGGGCGACCTCCCAAGAATTTTCAATGTGCAAAACTGTGAAGATAATATAAAAGACCTACCTGAGGATACATCTATCAGACGCGCCTTTAAAAATCGCCTTTTGGAGGGCAAAGAGGTTGGCGTAGGCAGAGGCTTTTTTATTGTTAAGGATGGTAAATTTATAAAATAATTTTTGAAAGGAAAAATCAAAAATGGAAAAAAACTGTTTGGATTTTATTAACAATGCAGTAAATAACTTTCAGGTAACCGGTATCCCCCGTGGCTGTATCCCTTACGGAAACGGCCATATTAACGACTCCTTCCGCCTTGTTTGTGATGAGGCTGACGGAAGCGAAAGCGCCTACATTATTCAGGCTGTTAATAGCTCTATTTTCAAAAAGCCCCGTCAGGTAATGGCAAATATTGAAAAGGTTACCGAGCATCTTAAAAAGAAAATCAGTGACCCCCGCGGTGTTTTGGAGCTTGTACCCACCCATAACGGCAATAGCTACTACATAGATAAGCACAAAAACTGCTGGAGAGTTTATAAGTTCATTGAAAACTCCCTTTGCATTGAGTTACCCGAGCGTACCGATGATTTTTATGAGTGCGGTGTTGCATTTGGTAAATTCCAACGCGATTTAAGTGATTTCCCCGCCGAGGAGCTTTATGAGGTTTTACCACGCTTCCACGATACCGTTAAGCGTTACAACGACTTTTTAAAGGCGGTTAAGGAAGATAAGGTAGGCAGAGTAGCTACAGTTACCGAGGAGATTGAGTTTATAAAGGAACGCGCCGATTTTTACAGCGTGCTTGCCGATGCCAACAAAAATGGTGAGCTTCCCCTCAGAGTTAGCCATAACGATACCAAAACCAACAACGCTATGCTTGATGCCACAACAAGAAAGGCTCTTTGCGTTATTGATTTAGATACAATTATGCCCGGATTTTCGGTAACCGACTTTGGTGATGCCATTCGTTTTGGCGCATCCACCGCCGCAGAGGATGAAAAGGATTTATCCAAGGTTGGTATTGATATTGGTATGTTTACCGCCTTTGCCGACGGCTTTTTAACAGGCTGTGACGGTCAGCTTGAGGATAGTGAGATTATGCTTATGCCCGAGGGCGCAAAAATGATGACCATTGAGTGCGGTATGAGATTTTTAACCGACTATTTACAGGGTGATACCTACTTTAAAACCAAGTATGCCGACCATAATTTGGTTCGTTGCCGTACTCAGCTTAAATTGGTTGCTGATATGGAGCGCAATTGGGAAACAATGAAGCAGATTGTTTCAAAATATTGCAAAAACTAATAAGCGCATAAAATATACAAAAATGGGGAAGAAGTGATAGATTTTCACTTCCTCCCTTTTTTAGATGTTAGATAACCAAACCGATAAATTGGGGGTTTGAAGATGAAATTGTATTAAACAGATGTAGGGAACGGCCAGCGTGCCGTTCCTAAAAAATGTGGTAATTATACGGAACGACACATTGGTCGTTCCCTACGCTAAATGGGTGCGGAACGAAGTTTTGCCCAAAGATTAAAACCATTCCGCAATAAAAACACTTGGCGTTCAATTTGATTAAGCTTCCTCAATTTTTATAAGGCTTGTATTGCCTGAGGTGCCGCTTGTATCTCCGCCTGTTATTATAATTTTATCCCCCTTGTTGAGTTCAAAATCCCTCTCGGCTATTTTCTTTGCGGTGTAAAAAAGCACATCTGTTGATGTAAACCTTTCACAAATAGCCGGTATAACTCCCCAGGAAAGAGCCAGCTTGCGCCAGGTTCGTTCGTCGGTGGTCAGTCCCAAAATGGGAACGGGGGGACGAAAGCGGGAGACCATTCGCGCCGTCATACCCGAAAGGGAGCAGGCGACTATTACCCTTGCATCAAGGTCAATTGCCATTGTGCAGGTGGAGTGAGAAACAGCGTCGGCAGAATTTCTTATTTGAAATTCTGCATTATGAAAGCGCTTTTTGTAGTGGATGTTATTCTCGGTGGTTTCGGCAATTTCTGCCATAGTTTTCACCGACTCAATAGGGTATTTGCCCGCGGCGGTTTCGCCCGAAAGCATAATTGCGCTTGTGCCGTCATAAACGGCATTGGCGATGTCAGAGATTTCGGCTCTTGTGGGGCGGGGATTAGAAATCATTGATTCAAGCATTTCGGTGGCGGTTATAACCCTTTTGCCCAGTAAACGACACTTTGTTATAAGCTTTTTTTGAATTGCGGGGAGCATTTTAAAGGGTATTTCCACACCCATATCTCCGCGGGCAATCATAATTCCGTCACAGGCTTCGCAAATTTCTTCAATGTTATCAAAGCCCGACTGATTTTCGATTTTTGCAATAAGCTCAACATCATCAGCGCCTATTTCCTTAAGATAGCTATGAACATCCAAAAGGTCTTGCTTGTTTGATACAAATGAGCAGGCTATATAGTCCACGCCGTTTTCAACTCCAAAGGCAATATCCCTTTTATCCTGCTCGGAAAGGTATTTTTGCTTCATTACCTTGCCGGGGAAGCTCATACTTTTTCGGTCAGACAGCTCGCCGCCAATAATCACCCTACATTCTATATCCGCGCCTCTTATATTCAAAACCTCAAAGGTTAAAAGACCGTTATTAAGCAAAATGGTATCGCCAACGGCAAGCTCCTTTGGAAGATTTTTGTAGCTTACCGAAACCTTTGTTTCATCACCTATAATATCATCTGTGGTGAAGGTGAATTTATCGCCGTCGCTAAGGGTGATTTTTTTGTTTTCAAAGGTTTTAATTCGGTATTCGGGCCCTTTGGTGTCAAGCATAATTGCAATGGGCAAATTAAGGTCGCGACGAACCTTTTTTACAAGGTCTATTCTTCTTTGGTGGTCATTGTGGGTGTTGTGTGAAAAATTCATTCTAGCAACATTCATTCCCGCAAGGCAAAGACCTTTTATAATTTCCTCGGTTTCACTTGCGGGACCTATGGTACATACTATTTTTGTTTTGCGCATATTTACGAACCTCTGTTTGATTTTATATATTTTCAAGTATTTTGCAAAGGTAGGTATAGCTTCTTTCTACCGATGAAATTGAAAGCTTTTCATCGGGTGTGTGGATTGCCTCCATATTGGGGCCAAAGGAAACGGCATCAAGCCCCGATAATTTGTCACTTAAAATACCGCACTCAAGACCTGCGTGAATAGCCTCAACAACAGGCTTTTTGCCGTAAAGCTTTTCAAATTGTTCTACCATAGCCTCTCTTAAGGGAGAGTCTTTGCGGTACTCCCAGGCGGGATAATATCCTGAATCCTCAAAGGTGCCACCTACCCTTAGGGTGATTTCTTTAAGACTTTGAATAAGGGCGGTTTTTTCATCATTTACCGAGCTACGCACAGCAAAGGTAAGGTAAATACCCTTTTGCTCTGTTTTTAGAATACCCAAATTAAGGGAGGTTTGCACAAGCCCATCAATATCCTCGCTCATTTTTTGTACTCCGTTTGGAAGGGAGAGTAAAAAGGCGGTTATTTTTGCAGAAGCTTCGGTAGAAAAGCCACTATTAGCATTGGTGCGCTCAAAAACAGTTATTTCAAGGTCGGGGTTTTCCTTGCTTAGCTTTTGATTTTTAAATTCTGTTGCAATGGCTTTAATATCTTCATCGGTGGAAAGGGTGCAAACAGTTCGGGCAGGAATAGCGTTATCCTTGCTTCCCCCCTCAATATTAACAATATTATAAGGATGTGTGAGCTTATTTAAAAGCTCTGCCATAAGCATATTAGAATTATATCTGCCCTTGTGGATTTCAACACCCGAATGTCCTCCCTTTAAGCCCTCGATTATAATCTCGTAGCAGGGACTAAGGGGTACCGATTTTTCTGCGGGAAGACGGATTTCACACCTTGCTCCACCTGCACAGCTAACCGTTAAAACTCCTTCTGCCTCTGAGTCAATATTTATCATTTTTCTGCCCTTAAGCAGATTTCCGTCTAAAGCGTCGGCGCCAAACATACCCGTTTCCTCATCTGCAGTAAAAAGGGCTTCAATGGGCGGATGGCTAAGGGTATTATCCTCTAAAACGGCAAGTATCATAGCTACGCCTATGCCGTCATCCCCACCAAGAGTAGTGCCGTCGGCGGTGATGTAGTCACCGTCTATGGCAATGGAAATACCGTCCTTTTCAAAATCAATGGTGCTTTCGGGCGTTTTTTCGCAAACCATATCTAAATGAGCTTGCAAAATAACTGTCGGCTGATTTTCAAAGCCCTTACTTGCGGATTTTTTAATTATCACATTGTTCATACTGTCTGTTAAGGCTTCAAGTCCCATTTTTTTGGCTTCATTAAGGCAGTATTCACTTATTTTTTTGGTGTTTCCCGAGCCGTGGGGAATGGCGCAAATATCTTCAAAAAAACTCATTACGCGCTTGGGATTAATATTTTCAAGAATTTTCATAAATTTTCATCCTTAATATTTTAATAAATATATTTTAACACAAACAAATTAAATTAACAAGAAGATATTACTTGGTAGAAATAAATGTTGTGTTTTTGAATTTTTCTTTAAGTTCGGCGGGTAATTTTCCGTCGCTTATAAAGTAATCAATTTCATCTAAGGTGATGCTTACAATATGCCCTGTAGAGTTAAATTTGTCGCTTCCGCAAAGGTAGACCAGTTTTTTTGAATGTTCTCTTAAAGCCCTTGCACTCTGACGCCCACCTTCACCACTTGAAAGAATTTTGCCGTCAAAATCAAATGACAAAGAGGCAAAAAAAGCTATATCTGCCTTGAATTTTTTAAAGGCCTCACGCGCTAATTCACCGCCTAAAATACCGGGGTATTCTACTACCCTTCCACCTGTGCAGTACACCATTATTCCGTGCTCACTTAAAAAATCGGCAAGAAGCATATTACAGGTTACAATCGTTATGTCCTTTTTTTCGGTTAAAAAATGGCCTATGTACTGGGTGGTTGAAGAACCGTCTATAAAAACGGTGTCACCATCCTTTACAAGATCTGCTGCCCTTTTTGCTATTGCGTTTTTTGCTACTTTCATACTGTGCTGACGAAAACGGTAGGGCGAAATATTGGCATCACCAAGGGTTACGCCGCCGTAGCTTCGTTTAACAAGACCTTGCTTTTCCAAAAGGGTGAGGTCTCGTCTTATACTTGCGGGGGAGTACCTTATTTTTTCCACAAGATATTCCACCGTAACATAATGATTTTCCTTTAGAATTTTCATTATTTGGTCCATTCGTTCTTGTTGATACATAAAATCACCCTTGATTATTGTTGATTATTTTTAAAAATTTTCGCAATTATTGATTTTTGTTGATTGTTATATTATACTCTTTTTGGAAAACGCAGTCAAGGGGTTGTTTTTAATGAAGGGACCTGAAAAATTATACGAAGGCAATATGCGAAAAAAGTATTTGCTTTTTGCAATACCGCTTATTTTATCGGCAATGCTTTCTCAATCCTACACCTTTGTTAATTCTATGCTCATAGGAAGGTTTTTGGGCAGTGAGGCTTTTGCCGCAATGGCGGTTACTGCCGAGCTTATAGAATTTTTCAATTCGATATTTTTCGGATATTTAACGGGTGTTGGTATTTATGTTTCGGTACTTTTTGGCAGAAACGAAAAGGAAAAACTGCTTAATGTTATAAAAATGAATTTCTTTATAACCACTGTTTTTGCAGTATCAATCTCAATCCTTTGTAATGTGTTTTGCGGTCAAATTTTTGATTTGCTTAATGTAAATGATGAGATTTATAAAAATGCCGAGTCGTATTTCAGAATTTACATCTGCGGTCTTACTGTTTTTCAATTCAACTGGGGCTTTACATATATCTCAAACGGTATGGGTATGACCAAAATGCCCCTTATTGCTTCGATTGTATCGGGTGTTTTTAATGTATCACTAAATTATTTGTTTTTATCGGTACTTAAATTGGGCATAGGCTTTAGCGCCCTTGCAACCATTATAGGAATTAGCGTTGTAACAGCATTTTATTTTATAACCTTTAAAAACCTGTTTAAGGACTTTGGCGTGTCATCAAAGGGAATTAAATTCAATAAAGATGACATTAAGCTTTCCTTTGATTACGGGCTACCCTCTATGCTTCAGCAAATGACAATGTACAGCTGTACCGCCCTTGTTTCGCCGCTTACAAATACTTGCTCTACAGCGGCGCTTTCGGGTTATTCGGTGGCAAATAAAGCAAAAAATCTTCTCTTAGCCGTTTACCAAAATTCTAGCAAGGCAAATACTAATCTTATAGCGCAGGCGATGGGGGCTAAAAAAATCAATAAAATAAGGCAGGGAATAAAAATAGGTGTTCAACAGGGATTAATATTTTTCGGTATAACCCTTGCTTTGTTTATGATATTTGCAAGGCAGTTTACGGGACTGTTTTTAGACCCCATACAGGATGCCGAAAGCTTTACCGTAAGCGTAAATATTATAAGATTTTTGTTCCCATTTATATTCTTTAATGTATTTAATAATCTTTTTCACGGCATTTTCAGGGCGGTTGGCTCGGGTAGACTGATGTTTATATCCACCTTGATTTACGCCGTAGCTTTTGTAGTTTACGCCTATATTTTATTTGCGGTGTTGCCGAACGATTTTAAAATCTACGGTGTATACATTGCACTTAGCGGTGCCTATATTACCGAGGTTATTTTCGCCACCGTTATATTTATTACGGGTAGATGGAAAACTCCGGAATATAAAAAAATCGAAGCTTTGCAAGTACTGGGGCAAAGCAAAGGCTAAAGTCCTGCCAATCTTAAATCAAAGAATAATAAAAGCCCAAGACTCTTTTTTGCCTTGAGTCTCGGGCTTTGTTTTTTTATAGATTTACCTTTATTTTGCAGTATCCTAATTTTTCGCTTTTGGCATAAAGCTCAAAGCCTTTGCATCCCACATCGGGGCGGACGGCAATGCTTATTTTACCCATATACATTTTACGATTAGGTTCAGTAACAGCCGTATGGTCGCAAGGGTCGGAGCCTGTTCCTAAAATTTTTGCTCCCTCGCCGGTGAAAAATTCAACAAATTCAGAAGCGTCGGGTACGGGGGTGCCATTTTCGTCTAAAGCCTCGCAGGTGAATAAGGCGCACTGACTACCATCTGCAATGCAGGTTTCATTAAGGGTAAGCTTAAGCCTTTGGGGACTGCCCGTTGTAATTCTTTGGTCGTAAGCCACATCTTCGCCGTTCTTATAACCCTTAACACTAAGTTTTCCCGCCTCATAGGGCACATACCAAATACATTCGCCTAAGGTTTTTGGAAGTCTGCCAAGGGATTTTTCATTCAAAAATAGCTCTGCCTCATCACAGTTGGTGTACACAGTAACCCTGATTTCTTCCCCTTCAAGACCTTTAAAATTCCAATAGGGCACAATATGCACCATTGGAGTGTCGGTCCAATTGGCTTTATTAAGGTAAAAACTGCTCTTTTTTTGCAAATACATATCAAAGGAGCCCGATTTTGATGAAAGCATAGGCCATTCAGCCTCACCGCGGTGGTCAATTGCCACCCATTGGTACATACCCATAACATAGTCGCGCTTGTTAATAAAATCCCAGGTTTCCTGACGGCGGAGAAAATAGCTGAAAAGCTCCTTATCGTAGGAGGAAGCTCTGCCGGGCTTGTTCGGGAAATGCCAATCTCTTGATGAGGGGGCAACCCCACATTCCGAGCCTAAAATAGCCTTGGTTGGCCATTTTTTGTGAACTGCGTCATAAAAATCCAAACGGTAGTTTATTCCAATGGTATCACAGTAATCAAAAATAAAGGAGTCTATAGGCGTTTTGTCCTCTGCCGCTGTTATAAAACGGGTGGAATCCAATTTATGAATAACCTGATACAGGGCTTTGTGCACCCTTTCACCTACATCGGTTATATGTGCATTTTCCTCATTACTTGTTGACCAGAAAAATACAGAAGGTCGGTTTCTGTCACGCTTCACAAGGGTGGTCAGATGGGTTATGGAGTCCTCGTCGGTACCAAACCAACGACATTCATCCATAACAATAAAGCCAAGCTCATCCAAGGCATCCATTGTGGCATTGCCGTGCTGATAATGGGCGGTTCGAAAGCCGTTTGCACCCATTTCCTTAATTAGCTTAATGCGGTATTTTGCAATGTTATCGGGCAGGGCAAGTCCTGCAAGTCCAAAATCCTGATGACCGCATACACCCTTGATTTTTATATGCCTTCCGTTAAGGAAAAATCCCTTGTCGGGGTCGGCGTAGAAGGTACGAAAGCCTATTTTTGTATATGTTTCGTCAATGATTTCGCCGTTTCTTTTTAAAACTGTTTTTACCGTGTGTTGGATTGGGGAGTCGATATCCCATATTTCGGGATTTTTAACTGTAGCGCTGTATTTTAAAACACCCTTTTCGCGAAGGGGGATTTCTCCCTTTCCACCACCAAAGGAAATTTCTTCCCCCTTGGAATTAATTATGTAGCTTACGGCTTCTACCTCGGCGTCCTCATAACTGTCGTTAAGAATGGTGGTTTCAAAATTAATCTGCCAAGCTTCATCGTCAAGCTTAATGTATGGGGCGTAAACTCCGTAAAGGTCAATGGCTATGGGCTCGGTAATAACCAGCTTAACATTTCGGTAAATTCCGCCACCCTTGTACCACCAGCCCTCAAAATCCTCGGTGTTGGAATAAACTGCAAGTATGTTATCCTTGTCATAATAAATGTTGTTGCTGATATCCACCTCAAAGCTGTTGTAGGTACTGAAATTGCGCTTTAAAAGGCAACCGTTAAGGTATATTTCGCTTTTACCCGCAACTCCTTCAAACTGCAGGGTAACACGCTTGTTTTTTACATCCTCATCAAAGGTAAAATGCTTTCTGTACCAAGCATTTTCGTATTTAAAATATCCGTGAGATACATTTTGGGTTTTGTCGTTATCTTGATTTACAATATAATCGTGGGGAAGAATAACCTTGTCCCAACCGTCGTTTTTAGGCTCAACACCCGGTTGACGGTGCTGTGCAATATCCGAATAGTTATAGGCGGCAGGGCCCACAAGCTTGCGCTCGATTTTCGCACCCGAATAAACACTACCCTTGTCAATAGGGGGCGGGACTATAATATCGCCCTTGTGAAAAAGCCAATCGTGATTAAAATTTATTTCTTTACGCATTAAAAACACCTCTTTAGCCAGAGCATTTAAACTTGAACCAGGTTTTGAAACACATATTTTTCGCTCTGCTATGTTAAAATACTCGTAAATCCGACAGGATTTACTGCGTTTTTGCCTTGCATAACAAAAAATAATGTTATTTACAAAACTCTTTGACCTTAAATGTGCGATTTTTATAGTAGATTTTGGTGAAGAGAATTTCATAAGGCTTTCGCCTATGAAGTTTGATGAGCCAAAAGATACCTAAAAATAGCCATTTAAGGCTGATTCGAGTTTGAATGCTCTGGCTAAGGTAATTATATTTGATTTTTTATTTAAATCAAATGCACATAGCAATAAATTTGCACTTTTCTACACAAAATTTAGCTTTTTAAGTTGATTTTTACCTTAAAATATCGTAAAATAGCCTTGGTGATTTTATGAATTTTATTATAACAGATATTGTTTCTGTGCGAAAAACCGATGAAAAGAAATATAAAAACGGATTTGTAGAATATTCTCCTAATTTAATTTCTAACGAAATAATCTACCGTCCCAACGGGTATTCTACCGTAAATTTTGATGGTAAGGTGCTTAAAACCACCCCAAACAGTGTACATATTTTGCCCTTTAAAAACGGCGGAAAATATACTGCCGAATATGACGAGCCCGATTATTTTATAGATATATTTTTTCTAACCGACCGACCTTTTTTCACAGAGCCTGTTATAATCAACAACATTCAGAGCAGTAGGCTTAATTCCCTGTTTAACAAGGCGTTTTCAAGTTATATAAAGAGGGACGCGGGCTACAAATTTGAATGTATTTCTCTGCTTTACAAAATTTTTGCCGAGCTTGAAAAAAAGAACTATATTCCCGAAAGTAATTTTTTAAAAATTAAACCCGCTGTAAAATATATTGAGGAAAAATTTTTAACCGAAAATATATCCTGTGAGCATTTGGCAGAATTATGTGGGATAAGCTATAGCTATTTTCAACGGATTTTTAGTCAAAAATACGGAATTTCACCTAAACGGTACATAATTCAGCTTAAAGTAAACTACGCCTCAGACCTGCTTAAAAGCGGTGAATATTCGGTAAGCCAAACCGCCGAAATGAGTGGCTTTGACGATTTGTACTTTTTTAGCCGACAGTTTAAAGAATATGTAGGTATGTCACCCCAAAAATATAAAAACAATCCCCCAAAATAGCATTTTTGGGGGATTTATTTATCGATTTAATTTTTCTGCATATCGCACCGAATCCATAGCCGTTTTGCCGTAAAATGAAGCTCCTATAGAATCTGCATATTCCTTTGTTAAAACTGCTCCGCCAACCATTGTTTTAACATTAGGACATTCCCTTTTCAAAAGAGATATTGTTTGCTCCATAGCGGGGACGGTGGTGGTCATAAGGGCAGAAAGCCCGACAAGTGTCGCACCCGTTTCAAGCACCTTTTCCAAAACTACCTCAGGCGGTACATCACGACCTAAATCTATAACCTCAAAGCCGTAATTTTCAAGCAGAACCTTCACAATATTTTTGCCAATATCGTGAATGTCGCCCTTTACGGTAGCGAGTATTATTTTTTTGCCCTTTGCCGAGTCACCCTTTTTAATAAGCTTTTTAACCTCATCAAAGGCGGCGGTGGCGGCTTCGGCGCTCATTAAAAGCTGTGGCAGATAAACGGTTTTGTTTTCAAAGCCCCTTCCAACCTCATCCAAGGCGGGGATTATGTGGGAGTTTATAACCTCCATAGGCTGGGTGGATTTAAGCAGCTCGGCGGTTTTTGTTGCCGCCTCTGCCTTAAGCCCTTTAACTATGGCGCCATAAACACCCTCTACCGTACCCTCTTTAGAGGGGGATTTTTCTATGGAGGCGGTGTTATCTACCAAGATTTTGCTCGCAAAATCAATATAATCAGCAAAGGCTTCATCCTTGCCCGTAAGAGCCAGAAAACTGCTGTACGCCTTTTGCATTTCCAATGAATGTGGATTCATAATGGCGGCACTAAGCCCCTTTTGAAGCGCCATTGTGAAAAAAGAGGAGGTTATAAAATCGCGGTTTGGCAGTCCAAAGGAAACATTTGAAACACCAAGACTGGTTTTTATTCCTTTTTTGGTCAGTATTTCAACCGCCCTCAGGGTTTCGGTGGCGGCAGTAGGCTCGGCAGAAACAGCCATTGCAAGGGGATCAATAATAATATCCTTTTTATCTATGCCGTATTTTTCAGCCTCATTTATTATTTTTTCGGCAATTGCTACCCTTTCCTCGGCGGTTTTGGGGATTCCCGTTTCGTCAAGAGTTAAAGCAACAATAAGTCCGCCGTATTTTGCCGCAAGGGGGAAAACTGCGTTCATACTTTCCCTTTTGCCGTTCACAGAGTTTATCATAGCCTTGCCGTTATAAATTCTAAGCGCATTCTCCAACGCTTCGGGCAGAGCGCTATCTATTTGCAGGGGCAAATCTAAAATTGCCTGAAGCTCGAAAACGGCGCGTTTTATAAACTCTGCTTCGTCAATTTCGGGAAGCCCTACATTAACATCTAAAATATCCACGCCCTTTTCTGCCTGATTTATACCCTCCTTTAGAAGGTAGGGTATATCGTTTTCCAGCAGAGCCTGTTTAAAGCGCTTTTTACCTGTGGGATTTATTCTTTCACCTATTAAAATGGGTTTATCTTTAAAAATCACACCGTGAGTGTATGAGGAAACGGCGGTGAAATCTTTTTTTTCGGGAGCCTTATATTCTTTTTTTTCAAGGACTTTGCAAAGGGCTGTGATATATTCGGGATTGGTACCACAGCATCCGCCTAAAAGGGTGGCGCCCATATCGGCAAGCTCGCCCATTTCTTTAGCAAAATCATTGGGGGAAACATTATAAACAGTTTTTCCGTCAGCCACCGTGGGAAGTCCCGCGTTAGGCTTTACAATTACGGGCAGAGAGGAGTATTTTGTAAGCTCTTTAACAATATCTTTCATCCCCGCAGGGCCTAAAGAACAGTTAAGACCTAAAGCGTCTACCCTTAGTCCCTCAAGCATTGTAACCATTGCAAGAGGGTTGGCACCTGTCATAAGCTTACCTGATTCATCATAAACATTGGTTACAAAAACGGGCAAATCGCAGTTTTCCTTTGCCGCTAAAACTGCCGCTTTGGTTTCGTAGGCGTCGTTCATAGTTTCAATCATAATAAGGTCTACGCCGCATTTCGCACCTATTTTTACCGTTTTTGCAAAAATCTCTACCGCTTCTTCAAAATCCAAATCACCAAGAGGCTTCAGCATTTTGCCAAGGGGGCCAACATCCAACCCTACAAATCGTGGCTTTATATGGGAATATTCCTCGGCGGCAGATTTTGCGCATTTTACGGCGGCAGAAATAATCTGCTCTAAATCCTCCCCGAATTTAAGGGAGTTTGCCCCAAAGGTATTGGTTGCAACTATATCGCTGCCCGCCTCAAAATACCTTTTGTGTATGCCCGTTACGGCTAAAGGATTTTTTATATTCATTTCTTCGGGGAGCTCTCCCGCCTCAAGTCCTATTTTTTGAAGCTCGGTACCCATAGCACCATCAAGTATGGTGAAGCCGTTTTTTAGTTTTTCTATTACTGTCACAAAAATCACTCCTAAAAGAGAAAGGGTGTTACTCTATTGCAACACCCATAGATTTAGTCAATTTCAAGTTCTGTAAGGCGAAGTCGGAATTGCTCCACCGTCTTGTTTTGGGCAATAAATTCGTCCCTTGCCTTTCGGGCGGCTAGCGACCAATCCCTGAACTCCTCATCATAAAGCTTGCCGTTGCGAAGTCGGGAGTGGTTTCGCTTATAGGCGCGATTGTATTCGGCATAAATGGGGTTTTCGGCATACTTGCCCTTGAAGGTACGCATTGCGCCGATTTGGGCACAGCGCTTGTTTTCACCCAGACTTATTCTGCTACAGTATTCACTGTCGCTTCTGCCTGTGGGAACAAAATATTCACCGCAGCAGCGGCACTTTTTAATTGGAAGCTCACCCTTTACGGTGTGTAATAGCTCAAGAGCAATAAGGTCATCGGGGGTGTTAATTTCAAATTCGGGCATAACCGTGCTTGGATTATCAATAAGAGATGCCTTTACGGTGCCAAGATTTGCATTTCGGTCAAAATCGAACTCGCTGGAGATTTGCATTTTAAAGCTACCCCCAAGTCCACTGCCGTTTTCACACCTTAGAATATACAGTCTTTGGGCGGGTGTGTACTTTGCAAGACTGCTATCGGGAGATACAATATCATCAATATGAGACTTTGTGCGACTGCGACGGAACTCCATATCCTTACCAATAACGGCGGCAAGCCATTCGGCTGTTTGGTCGGCATCGTTGGTTAAAAGCATAGAGGGTAAAAATTCGTTGGCTATTTCATCACATAAAAATTCACCCAAAACCGATTTTAAACCGTCTTTATTGCTACAGCTTAAAATAAGGCACTCGGCATAAAATTTAAGGTAGAGAAATAAATATGGGTTGGTTTCAAGCGCCTTGCGAAGAAAGGGAACATAGGCGCCCATTGTGGGGGTGTCAATACGGCTTGAAACATCCGTTACAAATTTTTTGCGAAGAATTAAAAAAAGCTTTTCGGAAATCTGAGGGCTTACGGCGGTGAAATCTGTTAGTGCGCCACCTAAAGCGTAGGGTGTTTTTTCTACCGAGCCAACCGACGACATTGTAAAGCGAAGGAATAAATCTTTTTCGCTAAAAAGTACCCAACCAAGCATTTTTTTAAAACCTCCTTAAAACGATATTTTTGAAAAATACACAATATATTGAGTGTGAATTTTTTTGGGCTACAAAACCTATTTTCAGCTCAGAAAATCTATATTTGTATTATACATTTTTCCACAAAAAAGTCAAGTGTTTAAAGGGTTACAGTATTGTAACCAACATATAATATTTTCAGTTTTAAAATTAAGTTATGTGAAAAATTTTAAATATTAAAACTTAAAAAACGATATAAATGAAACTGACATAAGTCCCTGCACAAATGCCGAGGTCACAAAGAAAATCATTACAAACAGCTGACGCATACAATATAGCTTAAAGTCCTGCTCAATGTGTGGCTTTTTTGTTTCGGGAAAGGCAAGTCGGGCAAGAGAAAGTGAAAATCCCACCGCCTCGCGGGAGGATAAAATAAAACCTATGGAGGATATTACCGCCGAGGGAATTAAAATCAAAAGACTGAATACTATACCCATTAATCCGTATGTAAAATAGGCATAGGCAAATATCATACCGTAAACGGCGCCCCTTACCACTAATGCTGAGGGTACCAAAACCGTTCCAACCATACAAGTCCCCGAAAGAAAAATCGCAGCTACAAAGGGTAGTTGCTCCAAAAAGGAGTTTAAAATTGCCAAAACAAACCCCGAATTTAACTCATTGTATAAATTTATAAACTCTTTGGAATAATACCCCTCTGCTATGCTTTTGGTTTTGAAAATAAGAACTCCCGCTAAAAAGCCCAGTATCAGGCAAAATACCATAAATATAAGGGAGTTATTTTGATTTATAAGCTCTAAAACGCTTGTCTTGTTTTTTGTTATTTTACTGCTTGTGTTTTTCATTACAATTCCTCCGTTTTTAAAAATATATGCAATAGAGCTTTTTACTATTACAAAATTTACAAAAATGTGATAATTTCCTTTCTGCTTTATTTTTACTAAAAAAATTTAACTTTTTTTATAAAAATTAGTTGAAAATAACAAAACAGTGTGTTATAATCAATCTATAACACCTTTTCCGATGCTAAGCAGGGCAAAAATTCCCTAATAACAGAAGAAAATATGTTAATCCGACATTTTGGTCGGTGTAAAATATCTCATAAGCAAAGGGGTTAACCACAATGAAACAGTATCAAACCGAATTTATTAAGAATTTAAGCATCCTTGGTCACGCGAGTTCGGGAAAAACTACCGTGGCTGATGCTATGATTTTTGCCGCAGGCGGAACCGACCGTATCGGTAAAACTGCCGAAGGCACAACAGTAATGGACTATGATGCAGAGGAGAAAAAACGCGGAACATCGGTTGTTACCTCTGTTTACCCTCTGGAATGGAAGGATAAAAAAATCAACCTTTTAGATGCTCCCGGTCTTTTTGACTTTGCATCGGGTGTTCGTGAGGCTTTAACAGCTTCGGAATCGGCTTTAATAGTGCTTTCAGGTAAATCGGGACTTACAGTTGGCGCAGAGCAATGCTATGAATTGGCTCGTGAGCAGGGCAAGGCTACTGCATTCTTCGTATCTAAGTTAGATTCCTCTCACGCACATTTTTACCGTATAGTTTCCATACTTACAGGTCGCTACGGCGCCGTTATTTGCCCCGTATTTGTGCCTGTTGTTGAGGGTGACCATGTTGTATCCTTCGTTAATCTTATTAACGGTAAGGGCTACACCTTTGACGGTATTACTCCCAAGGAATGTGAAGCCGCTACCGACGAAAATATTGAAGCTATGCGCAGTATGATGATAGAAGCCGTTGCCTCTGCCGATGAGGAGCTTATGGAAAAATACTTCTCGGGCGAGGAATTAACCGAGCAGGAGATTATAGACGGTCTTAAAAAGGGTATGCTTTCAGGGGATATTTGCCCTGTATTCAGCGGAATTGGTCAAAGCGGCGACGGCATTATTCCTATGCTTGATGTTCTTGCAGAGATTTTACCTTCTCCCGCTGATGTTCCCTTTAAAATCCAAAAAGGCGAGGATATGGAGGTTGCTTACAGCACTCCCGACGGCGCCGCAACCGCAGTAGTTTTCAAAACAATTGCCGACCCATTTGTTGGTAAGCTTTCTTACTTCAAGGTTCTCAAAGGCACCTTCAAGGGCGATATGAAGGTTAAAATAAGTCGCACAGGCGAGGAAGAAAAGCTTTCTAAGATTTCCTACATAAAGGCGGGCAAGCAGGAGGATGCTGAAGCCATTATAGCAGGTGATATTGGTTGCGCATCCAAGCTTGGCAATGTTATTACAGGCGATACCCTTTCGGCAGGTGAGGTTGTTACAGCCGTTACGGTACCCTTCCCCAATCCAACCCTTTCTATGGCAGTATATCCTAAGAAAAAGGGTGACGAAGAAAAAATTGCCGCAGGTCTTTTGCGTTTGGCAGAGGAAGACCCCACCGTTACCTACAAAACCAACCACGAAACTAAAGAAGCTGTTTTATCCGGTCTTGGTGAGCAGCATTTAGATGTTATTGTTTCCAAGCTCAAAGCCAAATTCGGTGTTGAGGTTGAGCTTAAAATCCCCGCAGTTGCCTACCGTGAAACCATCCGCAAGTCGGTTAAGGTTCAGGGTAGACACAAAAAGCAGTCGGGCGGTCACGGTCAGTTTGGCGATGTTTGGATTGAATTTTCACCCTGTGATGATGACGGACTTGTATTCGAGGAACGCATTTTTGGTGGTGCCGTTCCCAAAAACTTCTTCCCCGCAGTTGAAAAGGGACTTCAGGAGTCTATGAAGAAGGGCGTTTTGGCAGGATACCCAATGGTAGGCGTTAAGGCAGTTTTGGTAGACGGTTCATACCACCCTGTTGACTCCTCTGAAATGGCATTTAAAACCGCCGCTTCCATTGCCTTTAAGGAAGGTATTTCCAACGCTTCACCCACAATTTTAGAGCCTATTGGAACACTCACCGCCATTGTTCCTGATGATAACCTTGGTGATGTTATAGGTGATATTAATAAGCGCCGCGGCAGAGTTATTGGTATGAATCCCTTAAGCGGTCATAAGCAAGAGGTTATGGCAGAGGTTCCTATGGCAGAAATGGGAGATTTCTCTACGGCAATGCGCTCAATAACTCAGGGTAGGGGCACATTTACCACCGAATTTGCAAGATATGAGGATGCACCTGCACCCATTCAGCAAAAAATAATTCAAAAAGCAAATCAGGAATAAAATAAATACAAATGAATAAATAAAAAAGCCGTAATAGAAACAAAATTCAAAGCGTTTCTATTACGGTTTTTTATCTTTAAAATTCAATTTGCGGGAACTTTATTTTTGTATTTTCTACTTAAATACTTTGACTGAAAAATTTATTGATTGCGGGAATAGCGGCGGCAAAGGCGGCTTTGCTTCTATCCTGTCCCGAGGGCATAACCATTACGGGATGCACTTTGCAAATTACCGAATGAGCTTTTATATAATCCTCCAAAGCTTTTGAAAGCCTTTGGGCAATAGGGTTGTATTCACCGTAGATTATAACGGCATCCAAATCAAAAAGATTTACGGCGCCAACAAGTGCGGTGCCGAGGGTGTTTACTAAAAATTCAAAGGCTTTTTTACCCTCGTCAGAGCTTTTTCCATCATCCAAAAGGTCAAGGCAGCCTGATATATCAAAACGGGCTTTAAGTGCCGAAAGAGTTGCGTACTGTTCTAAGCAGCCCCTGTTTCCGCAGGGACATTTTTCTCCAAAGGGGTCTATGCTAATATGCCCCAATTCCCCTGCAATACCGTGGGAACCGCCATAAATGTCGCCGTTTTTCATAAGAGCCGAGCCTATTCCGTCTGATATTGTAACAAAAAGACTACTGCCGTTTTGCTTTTTTATGTAACAATGCTCGGCGGTGGCAAGGGTAGCGGCATCATTTTCCAAAAAAACTGGGCAATCAAATTCCTTTTCAAGGAAATCGGTTATATTAAAATTATTAAAAAGCTTAAAGTTCGGCGGCTCTAAAATAATGCCTTTTTCGCAGTCAAGAGGGCCCGGGGCGGCTATTCCTATTCCCAAAAGTCTACCCGAGGTAAGCTCTGCCTTTTTTTGCAGCAGAGCTTTTTTTATTTGCAAGGGGGCGGTTTGATTGTTAAGATTACAGGTTTCAAAGGAATGACTCCAAAGCTCTTCACCCTTTATATTGACTGCCGACAAAGCAATCCTTTTTCGGTGGAGGTTTATTCCAAAAACATAACCGTAATCACCGTTAATGTCGAGTAAAATTCGTCTTCTGCCCACTAAACCGTTTTGTTTGTCCAGCCCTGCCTCGCATAAAATTCCGTCAGAAATCATCTCAGCGGTAAGGGTGGTTACCGAGGATTTTGCAAGCCCCGTTTTTTGGCTCAGTTCGGCACGACTAAGGGGATTATAGCGCAAAAGCTCAAGTATTCTGTTTCTGTTGTTGTTTTTAAGTTCTAAAATATTCAGAGCCGTATCAGCCATAAAAATCCCCCTTTGTTTTAATAAATTATTTAAATATTTCAGCTCTGAGACCTGAGGAAATAAACTGGTCGTTTGGCACAAGACCTTCCCCAAAGCCGGCTGAACGCATATATTTAAAATGGGGGTCAACCTCTGCCGAAGCAGTTCCCACTTCCATACCTAAATCCTTTAAAATTATGCCGTCGGGAGCGACTATCATAGAGCAGCCGCCGTGGTCTTCATCATCCATTGAGTAGGAGGAACGAGCAACAAAGGAATTGAGTCTGAAGGCAGTAAGCTTTGCCTGAGCGCGGATAATATCGGTGCGCTCACCTCTTTGATATCCTGGAATTACCACAATATCAGGTCTGAATTTTGCCATATGTTCAATCTGTTCGTTGTAGTAAACATCATAGCAGGTCATAAAGCCAAAACGAATACCATCAACCTCGCAGGTGCAGTTGCCGTCACCGTAGGCAACACCCAGCTTTACCTCTGAGGGGGGAAGGTGGATTTTGTCGTAAACAAAGGCAATTTCACCTGATTTATTAAATAGGTAAGAGCTGTTTTTAATATCTCCATTTCTTTTTTCTAAAACATTTATAACAACATAAGCAGATTTTTCTTTTGCCGCTTCAGATGCAATTTTTAGCATTTCTTCAGCACGAGGCAGGGCTAAAAGCTCCTTTTTGGGGTCAGAAAGACCGCCTGCGTTTGAGTATTCGGGTAGTACAATGAGTCCGTTTGGTTCTACCTCGGTTAATTTTTCCTTTAAAAAATCGGCGATTACCACATCGGGGGTATCACCTGAGTAGTATTTTGGTTGAACAACAGTTATTTTCATAATTTTTTCCCAATCCTTTAGAAATTTGATAAATATTCCTCGGCAAAGTGTACGGCGGTGGCACCGTCCGAAACGGCAGTAACAATCTGCCTTAAAGCCTTTTGACGCACATCGCCTACCGCAAAAACGCCCTCAATGCTTGTTTTTGTGGTTTCGTCGGCAATAATGTAACCGTATTCATCTAAATCTAAAATATTATTCAAAAGCCCTGTGGCGGGTTCTCTGCCAATGCTAACAAAAATGCCGTCACTGGAAATTTCGGTTTCCTCACCGCTTTTAAGATTTTTCAGTTTAGCACCGCTTACCCTTTGCTCGCCTAAAAATTCGGCTACTATGCTATCAGGAATAAACTCAATATTTTCGGCGGTTTTTAGTGGCTCGTGATAAATTTTAGTGGCTCTAAGAGTGTCCCGTCTGTGGATAAGATAAACCTTTTTGGCAAGTCGGCTGAGGTATAAAGCGTCCGACACTGCCGAGTTTCCTCCACCTACAACCGCAACTATTTTATCCCTATAAAATCTGCCGTCACAATGGGCGCAGTAGTGAACACCCTTGCCCAAAAGCTCCTTTTCGCGGGGTAAATTAAGCTCTCTTGGGTTTGCGCCTGTGGCAATAATTACGGTCTTTGCTTCAAATTCTCCAAAGTCGGTTATTACCTTTTTGATTTTGCCCTTTAAATCAAGGGCTGTAACCTCGGCGTATTCGGTAACGGCGCCAAAGCGTTCTGCCGAGCTTTGCATTTTCATACCTAAGGTAAAGCCGTCTATACCCTCGTCAAAGCCCGGATAGTTATCTACCACATCGGTAAGGGCAAGCTGACCGCCTGCCGACATTCGCTCTATTACAAGGGTATTGAAGCCTGCGCGGGCGGCATAAAGGGCGGCGGTGTAGCCCGCAGGCCCGCCACCGATAATTATAATATCATAAACCGACATAGCAAATTATTCCTCAAGCATTTTTAAAATGGCAGCCTTGGGACGGGCGCCTGCTATTTGCTTTATAATTGCTCCGTTTTCCATAACAATAAGATTAGGAATGGTGGAAACACCAAATTCCATAGCTAAATCGGGGTTTTCGTCCACATTAATTTTGCATATGGTGTACTGAGGATTTTCCTCTGCGATTTCCTCTAAAATAGGAGCTACCATTTTACAAGGGCCGCACCAATCGGCATAAAAATCCAAAAGAACCCTTTTTTCGCTGTTTTTAATTTCTTCAAAGTTTGATTTATTTACCTTAATAATAGACATAGCTTTTGCAACCTTTCTTTTTTTAAGCTTCTAATAATTATTATAACTTATTCTTGCGGCTATTTCAATAATTTATTTAGGTATTATATGGTTTTTGCAGGCATAAATTAATTTTATAGGAATAAATTAAAATTTCCATAATTTTATAAATAAAATTTGTTGATTTTAGTCGCAAAAAGAGGTAAAATAATATTATATGAAAATTTTTCTAAAGCGGGCGCTTGCCCTTATTTTGACCTTCGCTTTGGTGCTTCTTTCGGGATGCGGTAAAGATAATATGAAGCTTACAGCCTCCTCAAACCAAGGGGGAGATTTGCTTTATTCATTCTCGGAAGATAATTCTGAGCTCCAAAGATATGAGCAGTCGCTTTTAGAGGAGCTTTTGTCTGACACAAATTCCCAATTGAACGAGGGGGCTTTAACAAGCCACAGTTCAAGCACCACTTCCCTTCAAAGCGATTTTTCAGATGATATAAACAGTTCTTTGGGTGGGGTTACTACCTCGTTACCCTCTGCATCATCTGTAGTCACATCAAATCCAAATCATACCGTTACAAGGGATGAAAAAATGTCCTTCAGAGCCCTTTGGATTTCTTACTACGAATTTCCGTTTTGGGGCAGTAATGAGCAAAAGGCAAAAACCAAGACGCTAGAGATGATGACGCTTGCTAAAAAACAGGGCTATACGGCGGTTTTTTGCCACGTTCGAGCCAATGCCGACGCCTTTTACCCATCAAAATATTTTCCCTTTGCAATGCAGCTTACGGGCACACCCGGTGGTGATCCGGGCTATGATCCTTTAAAAATTATGATTTGGGCGGCAAAAAGGTGCGGTCTTGAAATTCACGCTTGGATAAATCCTTACAGGGTTAGCAATGTTACCACAAATCCCAATGAGCTTGCCGAGGGGCATATTGCAAGAACTTGGCTTACCGACGGCAGTAACCGTGCCATTATAAGCGGTAACGGTATATATTTTAATCCCTCCTCAACCGATGTTCAAAAGCTTATTTTATACGGTATACGGGAAATTTTGGCAAATTATAATGTAGATGGAATTCATTTTGATGATTATTTTTATCCCGAAAAGGTTTCGGATGATTTTGATTCGATGAGGTATAACGCATATGTGGCTGCAACTGAAAATCCACTATGTCTTGCCGACTGGCGCCGAGCCAATGTAAATGCCTTGGTTTCGGCTGTATACCGACTTTGCCACAGTAAAAAGGTGGTTTTTGGCATAAGTCCTGCGGCAAATATTTCCTATGATAATTCTCACGATAATTATAATCTTCTTTATGCCGATATTGCCCTTTGGATGAGGGAGGAGGGCTATGTGGATTACATACTTCCTCAGCTTTATTTTGGATATAACCATCCCGTAAAAAAATCAAGATACGACTATTTGCTGGGTATTTGGGCGAGTCTTCCAAAGCATAAAAATCTTAAATTTTATATAGGGCTTGGCGCCTACCGTATGAACGAAAATGTAGATGATAAGGAAGAATGGCATAATGAAACCGACCTTATGGCACGACAGGTGTTAGATGCATGGAAGCTTGGTGCCGAAGGCTTTGCAGTTTTTTCTTATAGTGCAAGTATGTCAGAAAATCAGCATAATTCACTTCAAATTAAAAATTTATTTGATGCGGTAAATTCACTATCCGAATAGGAGAGAACGGTTTGAAAAATAGGGACGAAAAACAAAATTCTCCAACCCAAAGCGAAATAATAGATAGCTACATAAAGCAATTGGAGAAAAAGGACAAAAAACAAAAACATAAAAAGCACCGCCCGAGCTTTACTCGCAGGCTTAGGATTGTTTTGTCTGTAGCTATTGCTTTATTGGTTGCTTTGGCGGGATTTTTGCTTTATTATTTTGATATTGTAAACCCCTTAAAATGGTTTGAAACGGGTGGCTCGAATATAACCCAATTAACCGAATTTTCATCTGAAAGCTTGACCGAGCCCGATTTACAAGCTACCCAGTCGGAGTCGGCAGACGCTTCCCTTGCAAAACCTCAGCGTCCATCTAAAATGTTTTCGGTAACCCTTTCACCCGATAAGGATTTCTCCCTTTCTGCCACAAAAGATGAGCTTTTAGCCCTTACGGATGAAATAAGCACTAATGGATTTACCACAATTTTTGTTAACTTCAATTCCGACAGCAATCTTTTTACCGAAACAGAGCAGGGCAGGTTAGCGTTTGAAAATCTTTCTGCCGCCGCCAAAGAAAAAGCCCTTTCTGTTTACGGAGTTTTGGATGTTACAATACTTGCGGGCGAAAACATATGTACTGCCCCTTCTACCGAGTATATCACTAAAAATTTTGGAAAAATGCTCAGTTTAGAGGGGCTTGACGGCATAATGCTAAGCGGTGTTGAGTATTCGGGCAATGAGGACGATTTTAAAAACTACATTGCAATGGGAACCCTGTCAGGATTTAAGGATTACCGCCAAAATCTACTTAATAAACTTGTTCAAGCCCTGTCAACCGAAGCGAGAAAAAAAGCCCCATCAAAGCTTTTGGGACTTATTACCGACGGAGTTTACGCTACCAAGGAGGTTTTAGAAACAGGTCTTGACGCCACGGCGGATACTGAACTTTTAAGGGACAAAAATGCAGATGTTCTGCTTTGGATGGAAAAGGGACTGTTTGATATTGTTTTTGCAAGGGCTCAAACCACTACCTATTCTGACACCCTCCCCTTTGAAGCTATGGTTAAGTGGTGGAGCGAAAACACCCCTGTAAACTGTGATATAGGCTTTATTCTTTCAAGTGATTTGGCGCTAAAGGCTGAGGGGGATTGGAAAAATCCCGACCAGCTTGGCAGACAATTAAAAATCCTTAATGAAATTAATCGCTATGTTTTCTGTTTCAATAGCTTTTCTGACCTTAAATCCAATACTACGGGTAGTACGGAGCTTGTTTATAAGTACCTTACGGGCGAGGTAGAGGAAGATTACATTATGCGTGAGCTTTCTATAACCTCTCCCGCCAAAAGTGATTTTACAACCTATGAAAATTCCATTGCCTTTATAGGTGCTTCTGATCCTAATTTTCCCCTTCTTTTAAACGGGAAAGAGGCAGAAAGAACAAAGGACGGATATTTTTCTTTACAGCTTGATTTAAAGGTGGGCTCAAATAAATTCACCTTTGAGCATAAGGGTACAATCAAGTCTTTTAATGTTAACTATCGCTATGTTGTTATAAAAAGCTACACTCCTTCTTCAGCTTTAAAGCAGGATGGGGGAGCCGCAATTATGGTAACCGTTCTAGCCAGAAGGGGCAGTACAGTTAAGGCGGTGCTTAATGGGGAAACCTATCCCCTTGAAATGACCGAGGAACAAGCCTATTCCGATTTTGCAGAATATAAGGGTATTGTAACACTTCCCGAAGCAAAGGAGCAGGCGGTATCTCTTGGCAATATTAAATTTGTTGGTACCCACAATGGGGTTAGTGAGAGCTTTTACGGCGGTAAAATCACCGTTAATAAAAAGCCTGAAGAACCGTCTTCCTCTACAGACGGTGAATTGCCACCTAATTCGGGAGGCTATATGGCGGTTGGAAATAAGCTTATTGCCGAGGTTACAAAATATCAAATCGAAACCTTTGACGGAGATAAAATAAACGACCTTTCACAGCCATACAACAGTTATCTGCCAAAAGGCACCCTTGATTATTGTAGCGAAAGTACCATTTATGATTCGTCTTCGGGCAATACATACCGTTTGCTTGGATATGGAAAAAGGGTTTATACAACCAGCAAGGGTGTTGCAAATATCCGCACTATGCGTGGCAGTTTGCCTTCAAAAAACAAACTCTCTTTAAGCAAATTTACATATGAGGGCAGTCACACTACGCTAACCCTTAAAACCGAGTGGCGCTCCCCCTTTAAGCTGGAGATTTCCCCTCAAAAATATGCCTCTGCCACGGGCAGCGCCCGCGGTACAATATCCTCTGCAACCTTTAATTATGTGGATATAACCTTCTGTTATGCCACGGGACTTGATATTGCTTTGAGTGAAATTGCAAACAGTCCTGTTTTCAGCAGGGCGCAGATTATTAAAAACACCGCCGATTACACCTTAAGACTCTACCTTAAAAAGACGGGCGCCTTTTACGGTTGGACTGCCGATTATAACAGCGACGGCGATTTGGTGTTTAAATTCCTTAATCCTAAAAAAGCCACTAAAGCAGATAATAAATACGGTGGCAGATTAGACGGAATAAAAATAGTTGTTGACCCAGGTCACGGCGGCAGTGACCCCGGTGCGGTGGGTAACCACAAAACCTTAACCGAGGCAGAAAGAAGTCTAACCCTTTCTAAAATGCTAAAATCCCGTTTGGAATCCCTTGGCGCAACGGTTATTATGACTCGTACTACCGATAAATCCTTAACATCTGATGAACGAATTTTGGTTGTTAGAAATAACAATCCCGACCTTGCCGTTTCGGTGCATAGAAATGCGGCAGATGACAGTTCAGCCCGCGGTTTTAGTGCTCACTATTTCAATGCATATACCAAAGCGGCGGCAGATAAAATTAAAAACGCCACATCTAAATCGGGAACATACACAAAATATGATACCAAATGGCATGTATTTTATATGTCGCGAATTTCAAACTGCCCCGTTGTGCTGACCGAAAACGGATTTATGAGCAATAGTAACGATTTTGCAAACATAAAAGACAACGCTTGGAACGAAAAATGCGCCGACGCCATTGTTAAGGGAGTTGTAGATTATTTTCTTAGTATAGGGTAAAAAATATATACATATACACAAAAACCGTAATAGAAACGCTGAATTTTCCTTGTTTCTATTACGGTTGATTTTTTTGTATTCAAATGTGGATTTTTACATCACAATTTTAAGCCGTTACCACTCTATTTGTTTTATTAAGGTTTCGATTTTTCTAAGAGGAATGTTGCGCGAAAGGTCAATAACCAAATATTCTGCAACTACCTCCTCGTTATCATCCATCTCTTTATTCACATCGGTGGCATCATTGTAATCGTTTAAATATGCCGCAATAAGCTGCTCACTCAAAACATCCTTAAGAATACTTACCGTAAGACTGTTTTCGTGTTTGTTTATGCAAACAATATCGTCGCCCGACGTATTTCTCAATGATATTTCGCTGGCTCGGGAGATGTTATCACGCCAATCCTCAGACCTTGCATCATTGCCAAAGCCCTCTAAAATGGAAATCAATTTTTTGTTTTCGGGAATGTCCTTTAAATCGGGGCAGTTTGGAATGTAAACCGTTACCTTATCGCTGCTTTTTTGAACGGCGGAAAGACAGCTTTTTGCCGCTTCATCTATTGTTATGGGATCACACAAAATTCCCATCCATTTTAAAAATAATACCAAAATATTCAAACAAAAGCCTACAACCAAGCCTAATGACATACCCTTAATTTCAAACCAATTAATTTTTATGCTAAGCTCACTTATACCCGTAAGCAGAACCGAGGCGGTGATAATTTGATTTGATATTTTTTTGTAATTAACCCTTTGCTCAACCAATAACTGAATACCGGGGGCAGAGATTATACCGAACAAAAACAATTCCATACCGCCGATAACGGGCTTAGGTATGCTTAGAATAATATTTTGAAGAAAACCCGAAAAAGCAAAAAGCATTGCAATAACGGCGGCTATTAAATAGGGCGCTGAGGAGTAGGGATCGGTTATTTTATTAACAAATTCGCAAGGGTCTTTACGGTCTTTTTTGTTTCGGTAAATGCCCATAACCGCAATGTTTTCGGCATAAATGGTATTGGGTACAGAACCAACAAGCACCGAAGAAAGGGAGGCAAAGCCGTGTGATAAAACGGCACTGCCAATAACCTTAATGGATTTTTCATCGAATATTTTGGCATCACTGTCGCCGTTTGTCATACGGTTAATTACGGTAACACGGCCAATGCTTTCGGTAAACACCACCAAGGTTGCGGGGATAATTGAAATCAAAAGGCGTATCCAATTTTTAGGCAAGGTCATAAGGGGTAAATGGAAATCAAGCTTTGATATATCAAAAATAGAGCCTATAGCGATTTGGGGCATTCCGTTTACCATTATGTAGACTATATATCCCGTTACAACGCCTAATATAATGGCGGCGTTATTCCAGAACTTGCGGCGAATAACAGAAAGTAATATTATAACCGAAAGGGTAATCATTGAAACTAAAATAGCGTTTAAATCCATTCCGTTGGCGGTTTTAAATCCCGCATCGGATATAGCGGTATCAGAAAGCTCCAAGCCTATAAGGGATATGGCAGGGCCTATAACGGTAGCGGGTAGATATTTATTAAGAAAACGGTCTAAGCCTTTAATAAAATAGAACATTGTTGAGAAAATTATTAACAGTATACTGCTAAAGAAATACGCCCACCCAACATATACAAATGCCATATTAGGTTCAATGCCTATGTTCATATGACTGTCTAAAAGATAAATGGTAATGGCTATGTAGGCAAAGCTGGAGCCTAAATATGCAGGTATTGGTTTATCTATGTAAAACTTCTTTTTTTCGCGGTCAATTCTAAGCATTGAAAAAAGAGAAAAAACTATTGTACCCAAACCGCTTGTAAAAAGCACAAGAGAAACATCTATAATTGAACCGCAACTGTTATTTACAAGAATGGGAACAAGAATGGTAGCGGGAAGCATAGCCAAAAAATGCTCAAAGGCTATGGTTATTACACCGCTTTTTGAAAAAATCCATTTAAAAATTCTTGGAAAATTATTATAAAGCTTTTCGGTGTTTTTGGATGATACCGTGGAAGCTTTTTTCATATTACCTACATCCTTTGTTTAAAATCTTTATTAAAATATCTATTTTACAATATAACATAAAAAAAGCAGAAAATCAACAAAATTTTCTGCTTAAGATTTTAATATATTGTTTTTAAAAAGTATAAAATAGGGGATTTAGGCTGGGCTTGATGAAACCACCACCGATTGCAAAAGCTTGGTATATAACTCCATTTGCTTGGTTTTAAATTCATCTTCGTCGGCGGTGCCCTCTAACTCCTCGCCGATTTTTTTAATTTTGGTATCCCATTCGTCAACTTCCTCTTGCATTGCCTCCACTTTTTGCTTAAGTGACTCATCATTAGGATTTTGCGCGTAATCCTGCATAACCTTTACATAGTCTTCAATAAAAACTTCAAATTCCTGTAAGGTTTCGCGCCAGTCACCTTCACCACAGGCGGTAAGGGTAAGCATAAGGGCAAAAACAAGAACTAAGGATAACAACTTTTTCATAAAATTTAACTCCTTTTTTAAATATCGCTTTTAGTCCGTTTTACGGCTAATTTCCATTCACCATAAAGCTTATCGGCATCGGCAAGAGTTTTTTGGGGTGAAAATTGGGTATACCCACCATTTTCTACTATTTTTGCAATTTCATCGGTATCCTTCCAAAAGCCTATGGCAAGTCCCGCAAGCAGGGCGGCGCCAAAAGCGGTTGCCTCGGTAATGGTTGGGCGTTTAACCTCTATTCTGAGCATATCGGATTGAAACTGCATTAAAAATCGGCTTACCGATGCTCCGCCATCCACCTTTATTACGGTGATGGGGCAACCAAATTCCTGCTCCATAGCGCGAATAAGGTCGGTTACCTGATAGGCAATTCCCTCCAAAACGGCACGGCAAATATGGGCTCTGCCCGTTCCACGAGTAAGTCCCGTAAGGGTGCCGCGGGCATACATATCCCAATGGGGAGCGCCAAGCCCCGTAAATGCCGAAACAAAGTAAACTCCGCCGTTATCAGTCAGGGTTTCGGCAAGCTCATCACATTCCCGCGGTGTAGAGATAATGCCCATTTCATCGCGGAGCCATTTTATGGATGAACCTGCGTTGAAAACACTTCCCTCGGCGGCATAGACGGTTTTTTCGCCGATTTTCCAACCCACAGTTGTTATTAAATTCTTGGATAAAACGGGCTTATCACCAATATTCATAAGGGTGAAACAGCCTGTACCGTAGGTGTTTTTGGTATCACCCACGCCAAAACAACACTGTCCAAAAAGGGAGGCTTGTTGGTCACCCACCGCACTGCAAATGGGAATACCCTTAAATTCGGGAAGGGCGTCGCAGTTAATTTCGCCGTAAATTTCGCTTGTTGGTACCACCTTTGGAAGCATACTTATTGGAATACCCATTGTATCACAAAGCTTTTTGGAATATTCAAGCCTGTTTATATCAAAAAGCATTGTGCGGGAGGCGTTGGAAACATCTGTAATATGCAGCTTACCACCGCTTAAATTCCAAATAAGCCAGCTATCCACAGTACCTGCCAAAAGCTCGCCCTTTTCTGCCATTTCACGGGCGTTTGGCACATTATCCAAAATCCACCCGATTTTAGTACCGCTAAAATAGGCATCTATGGGAAGTCCCGTAATATTTTTTATGTATTCTTCAAGACCGCGTGCTTTTAAATTTTCGCAGTAATCGGCGGTGCGGCGGCATTGCCATACAATGGCGTTGCATACGGGTTTTCCGTTTGCTTTTTCCCAAACTATTACCGTTTCGCGTTGATTGGTAATTCCTACTGCCCCAATTTCTGAGGGTGAAATGTTTTTATCCTCTACCGCTTTTTTAAGGGAGTAAAGCTGACTTTCCAAAATATCCAAAGGGTTCTGCTCAACCCAACCGGGATGGGGAAAAATCTGCTTAAAATCCTTGGAAGCGGTAGAAACAATTTCTCCCGCGCGGGAGAATAAAATTGCGCGGGAGCTGGTTGTACCCTGGTCTAAAGCCAAAATGTATTTTTCCATTTTAGTTACCATAATATCCGTCGTAATAGTTGTCGTAATCGTTGGTAGGATACTCAGGCTCAGAAGATGCAGGCAAAACAACATTTGTGTTGTAATAAATGGTGATAGCCTCGTCGGGATTTATTTTTGTTCCCATAGCGGGAGAGGTTTCAAAAACAATAAATTCTTCGGTTGTTTCCTCGCCCAATTTACCAATAACTGTAATATTGTTATAGTCAACACCAAGCTTAAGAATTTCAATTAGTGCTTGGTCTTTGTTCATACCCTTAAGCGCTTTGGGAACGGTTACCTTTTCGGGACCAAGGCTTACGGTAAATTCAACAACGGTACCTTTTTTAGCGGCGGTGCCGATTTTTACCGACTGAGCGCAGATTTTACCGCGGGATACCTTGTTGTTATATTCCTTTTTAACAACCTTGAAGTCAAACCACTCGGCATACTCGTTATTTGCGAGAAGCTCGGCTAATGATTTACCTGAAAAATCGGGCACGGAAAGATGCTTTTCGGGTGTAGAGGAAGCATCTACTGTATGATAGGACTCATAGCTTGAAATAAATTCCGAGGAGGCAGAGGCGGTATCGTCATTATCGTTGTTAAGGGTTAAAATATAGAAAATACCCGCAATTATAGCCAAAATAAGAGCTGTGGCAAGGGCGGCGATTAAAACATATTTTTTGTTTGAGTTACCTGATTTTTTGCCGTTATTTGAATTTTTTTGAGGACGGTCTTCAGACTCGGTAGGCTCCGAAGCGGTTTGAAGATTTGCCTTTAAATCCTCAATTTTTTGGGTACGGTTGGCAGGCTCCAGCTGAAGGGCGTTTGCCATAGCAACAAGCACACTTCTGGGCACCTTTTCGGCAACAGAGCGCGAGAAGGTCATATTATCATTTTCCAATCGTTGCTTGGAGTCGGGTGGGGGATTACCCGTAAGGGTTCTGAAAAGGGTTGCGCCAATGGCGTAAATATCGGTGGAGGGGGTAAGGGCTTCACCGCGATACTGCTCAATAGCCGCAAATCCGGGGTAAAGCTGCGCTGTCATATTTCCACCCGTTTTGCGAACCTCGGGTATTAGAAAATCGGTTATACGAATTCTGCCGTCACGGCCTACAATAAGGGTTTCGGGAGAAATTCCGCCGTGAATTATTCCCTTTTCGTGAAGGGAATTTATTGCATTTATAAGGGGCAGGTAAAGAGGGCGAACCTGCTCCCAAGTAAGCACACCGCCATTGCGGATTAAAAATTCCTTAAGGGTTATTCCCTGCAGATGCTCATTAACGCTGTATGCAGTACCGTTAACCTCAAAAATATCTATAATTCTATAAATTGCAGAAAGCTCAGAAAGACCTGCAATGGCTTTATGCAGTTCAATGAACTTCATAATTCCTTCGTTAAAAACATAGGAGGTATCACCGTTAATTTTAACGGTAAAATCATCATTTCTGGAGCAAAAGCCTTCAGGAAAATACTCGGTTATTTTTACAATTGCTTCGGTAACGGTGTCAAAGCTCAAATAGGTAAAGCCTTCACCCGTTTTGCTGATTACCTTACCAACAAGGTATCTTCCTGCCAGCATTGTGCGAAGGGGCAAAGCGTTTGGTTCGCTGTATTTGCTGCTGTCAAAACCGCAAACAGAGCAAACTGCGTCACCGTTTAAACTGCTCATACAGCCCATACAAAGTTTGTTAATTTCTTGCATTTGTAATTCTCCTTTCAATATTCAAAAAAGAAAATTTGTTTATATTAAAGCTATTTTTGCTTTTTAATCCTGATTATTAAATGCTTTTTAAGATTTCAGCAGCGGTTTTTTTATCAAGGGAGATTGCAGATTTCAGTTCATTGATATCGCTGAATTTAACCTCGCCTCTTATAAAATCCACAAGATAAATTCTGGCAGTTTTTCCGTAAATATCACCCTTAAAATCTATTATGTTGGTTTCGCTTATAACATAGTCGGTCTTAAAGGTAGGACGAATACCAATGTCGGTAACCGATTTATAAATTTTGCCATCCACCTGAGTAAGACTTGCGTAAACACCAAATTTAGGGGTGACAAGCTCCAAAGGGTAGGTGATATTAAGGGTAGGAAAGCCGATTGTTCTGCCCCTTTCATCACCGTGAACGATTTCTCCCGAAAAGAAAAATTTTTCTCCCAACATTTGGTTTGCAGATTTTATTTTACCGTTTGATATAAAATTCCTTATTCTTGTACTGGAAACTGCTTCGCCGTTCACCTCAACAGCCTTGGTAGAGATGTATTCAATTCCATTTAATTTGCAAAACTCGGCTATATGCTCGGTGGTACCCGAAGCGCCCTTTCCAAAGCGAAAATTATAACCTGTTGCAATTATTTTCGGCGAAAATTCCTTTTGAATAAAGGAAAGAAAGTCGGCAGGAGATGTATCCTTCACCTTTTCAAAATCCATAACCTCGGCAGTTATACCAAGGCTTAAAAGGGCGTTGATTTTATCCTTGGGGTTCATTAAAAGGTTGTGCCTTGAAGTGAATTTTGGCGGTAAATCAAAGGTAAGCGCAATAGGGGTAATACCGTTTTTAAGAATACTGTTAAGCACCGCTTTATGCCCTAAATGGAGTCCGTCAAAGGTGCCAAGGGCTACTGCATATTCGGGCATATTGCACTTCCTTTCTTTTTAAAATGTACGGAATACCCTGCGTGTCGTTCCTAAAAAATTTGGTAATTATGCGGAACGACACATTGGTCGTTCCCTTGTCGTTAAAATTCTGCATTTTGAATTCTGAATTTAACGTTTATCATATATCGTCTGATATATGGTAGGTAAGGCATTTTATTTTAAGGGCGGATTTTTCAAAATCTATTACTCCAAGCCCTAAAAATTTCTCGCCGTTTTTCACCCTGAAAACCTCGCCGTTTTGGGGTGGCTTATTAAAATGGAGTCTTTCTATGGAAAGCTCGCCGCCGTTTGAAAAACGCAAAGCCTGTTTTTCACTAACGGTTAAAAGGGGATAATTTAAAACTGCGTTTTCGGAGCTTTTTAAAAAGTCGGCAATGTTTTCGGGGGTCAGGTCATCCAAATCTACACATTCTTCGATTTTAAAGCCTGCAGTTTTGGTGCGTTTTAGGGCGGTAAGCATTGCTCCTGTGCCTAGCTTCTTGCCAATATCATCGGCAAGGGAGCGAATGTATGTACCCTTAGAGCAAAGCACACGAATTTCAAACTCATTGCCATCAAAATTCAAAAGCTCAAGCTCGAAAATTTCTATTTCGCGGGCTTCACGCTTAATTTCCTTACCCTCCCGCGCCAAATCATAAAGGCGTACTCCATCCTTTTTAAGGGCGGAATACATAGGCGGAATTTGCTGTTGTTTGCCCAAAAAAGTGTTTAAAACCTCTTTAAGCTCCTCAAAAGAAACATTAACATCCCTTTTGGATAAAATATTTCCTGTTTTATCCAGAGTGTCGGTGGTAATTCCAAGCTTTACGGTGGCTATATATTCCTTATCGGCATCTAAAAGATGACTGCAAAGCACCGTATCACGACCTACCAAAAGGGGTAAAACCCCCGTAGCCATAGGGTCTAAGGTGCCCGTATGCCCCACCCTTTTTGTGTGGAGCAACCATTTAATTTTAGCCACAACACCGAAGGAGGTTATTCCCTCCGGCTTATTAATCAGTAAGAGTCCCTGCAAGATTTTCCTCCATAACCGCCTTTACAACCTCCAGTATTTTTGCTTTTGCCATAGAGGCTGAATATTCGGCGCCAAGCTGACAGCCTGCGGCACGAATGTGACCGCCGCCGCCTACACGCTTACAAATTTCTGATGCATCAACAGGGGGATAGGTGCGAACCGAAATTTTAAAGCCGCCTTCCTCCCTTTCTCTGAGGGTGACGCCCACCATAACCCCTTCAATACTGCGTGAAATAGAGGTAATTCCCTCTAAATCCTCATCCTTACAGCCTGTTTTTTCATACATTTCACGGGTTACGGTTATAACGGCGCATTTATCCTCAAAATGAAATTCCATAGCATCCAAAGCCATTTTTTCAAGCTCAACCCTTATACGGCTTTTTGTTTCGAACATAATCCGATTGATTTCGGCGGTATCTATGCCAGTTTCAATTAAATCGGCGCCAATTCTATGGGTTTTGGCGGTGGTGTTGGAAAATCTGAAGCAACCTGTATCGGTAGAGATGCCTGTGTAAAGGGCGAGTGCCAAATTTTTATCAATTTCAAGTGACAGAGCCTTTGCCAAATCGTAAATACATTCACAGTTGGCGGCGGCATTGCTATCTAAATAGGTAGCCTTAGCATAGCCAATGTTTGAAATGTGATGGTCGATGCAAAGCTGAACCTCAGATGCATATTCTTTTTCTAATTTTCCTAAAAGCTTAGAATCGGCAACATCCACGGCAACCACGGTAGTTTCCGCATTAAAATCGGCATTTTGGGGTGCCAAATCGGTGAAATATGCATATTTTTTGGGGATTTCATCTGAGCAGATAACGGTGGATTTTTTACCCATTTTATCAAGCAGCATAGCAAGACCAAATCCCGAGCCTAAGGTATCACCGTCGGGATTTTGGTGGGTTAAAATAACAAAGTTATCTTTTTGCTTTAAAAAATCAGCCGTATCTGAAAGTGAAAAAAAGTGATTTTTATTCAAATTAATTCTCCTCTTCAGAAGGATTAGTTTCTTTGTTTTCAAATCCGTCGATTATATTCATAATCTCGGCGCTTTTTATAATGGAATCATCAGCAATAAAGCGAAGCTCGGGCACCTTGCGAAGTCTTAGCCTGCTACCCAATTCGCGGCGAAGATACCCCGCCGCGCTTTTGAGTCCCTTAACCGAATTTACGGTAGCATCATAGCCGTCAATGGCGCTGACATAGATGGTGGCGTAGGATAAATCTCCCGAAACATCCACCTTAACCACGCCTATCAGGGGGCTAACCCTAGGGTCCTTAACCTCGCGAAGAAGCTGAGACATAGCCAGATGAATATCTGATGTTATTCTTCCGTGCTTAAAACCTGCCATTAATCTCTGTACTCCTCTATAATAAAGGCTTCAAATATGTCGCCTTCCTTAACATCGCTGTATTTTTCTAAGGTAATACCGCACTCGTAACCTTGAGCAACCTCTTTAACATCGTCCTTAAAGCGGCGGAGAGAGGCAATTTTATCCTCTGCTAATACAATACCGTCACGAACTACGCGGATTTCGGCATTGCGGGTAACCTTACCGTCGGTAACATAACAACCTGCGACGGTACCGATGCTTGAGATTTTATAGGTGTTACGAACCTCGATTTGACCAAGAGCAACCTCGCGGAATTTAGGTGCGAGCATACCCTTCATAGCGGCGGTGATTTCCTCAATACAATCGTAAATTACGCGATAGGTACGAATATCTACACCGTCACGCTCGGCAGTAGTCTTAGCAACCGCATCGGGACGAACATTAAATCCAACAATGATTGCGCCGGAGGTACCTGCAAGCATAACGTCCGACTCATTAATAGCGCCAACACCGCCGTGAATAACCTTAACGCGAACTTCTTCGTTGCTGATTTTTTCCAAGCTTTCGCGAACTGCCTCAACCGAGCCCTGAACATCGGCTTTAACAATAACATTAAGCTCCTTCATATCGCCATCCTCAAGATGACTAAAGAGGTTGTCAAGAGTAACTTTGGAGGCGGCATTAAACTGAGCCTCTTTTGCCTTTTGCTTTCTCTGTTCAACAAGCTGACGGGCGAGTCGCTCATCCGAAACGGCATCAAAATCGTCACCTGCAGAGGGAACCTCGGCAAGACCTGTGATTTCAACAGGAACAGAAGGCCCTGCTGTTTTAAGGGTTTGACCTTTTTCGTTTAACATAATACGAACACGGCCAACAGAGGTACCTGCAACTATAATATCACCTGCGTTAAGGGTACCGTTTTGCACCAAAAGTGTGGCAACGGGACCGCGGCCTTTATCAAGTCTGGCTTCAATAACAACACCCTTTGCTCTGCGGTCGGGGTTAGCCTTAAGCTCTGCCATTTCTGCAACAAGCAAAATGTTTTCCAAAAGAACATCAATACCCTCGTGGGTGTGAGCTGAAACGGGTACGCAGATAACATCACCGCCCCATTCCTCGGGCACTAAAGAATGTTCGGTAAGCTGTTGCTTAACGCGGTCGGGATTGGCGGTAGGCTTATCCATTTTGTTAATAGCAACTATAATTTGAACGCCTGCAGCCTTTGCGTGGTTAATAGCCTCAACGGTCTGGGGCATAATACCATCATCAGCGGCAACAACCAAAACTGCAATATCGGTGGACATTGCACCGCGTTGACGCATTGAAGTAAAGGCGGCGTGACCGGGGGTATCAAGGAAGGTGATATTGTGACCTTCGTGGTTAACGCGGTAAGCACCAATGTGCTGGGTAATTCCACCCGCCTCGGTAGAGGTTACCTTTGCGTTACGGATTGCATCCAAAAGGGAGGTTTTACCGTGGTCAACATGGCCCATAACAACAACAATAGGATCTCTTTCCTTCAGGCTTTCTGCGGTATCCTCGGTGTCGTCCATAATTCTTTCCTCAATGGTAACAACAACCGCTTTTTTGATTTTACAGCCAAGCTCCAAAACAACGATTTCGGCGGTGTCATAGTCAATTGTCTGAGAAACTGATGCCATAACGCCAAGCTTCATAAGCACCTTAATAACCTCGGCGGCAGTCTTTTTAAGACCTGCGGCAAGCTCGCCAACCGTAATTTCATCACCAACAGTAACGGTGATGGGAGTCTTTTTAATCTTTTCAAGCTGCATACGGCGAATACGGTCTGCCTCGGTTTCCCTTTTTGCGTTTTGAGGACGCTTTTGGTCACGGGATTTTTGCTTGATTTTTTGTTTGCGCTGCATATTGTCCTTCATAGTATTTGCAGGCGCAATATTCTCATACTTTTCGTTATATTTTTCAATATCTACATTGTTGGCGCGGGTATCTACACGGCGTACCTCTTGAGGACCGCGATTGGGTGCGGGACCGCCAACCTTTTCCTTTTTGGGCTGAGGAGGAATAACAATAGGCTCCCCTTTTTCCTTTTTAGGCTCCTGCTTTTTAGTTTCCTGCTTCTTAGTTTCAGGCTTTTTAGCCTCAGTTTTTTTGTTTTCAACAGGCTTTTTAGCCTCTTCTTTTTTGGATTCAGAGGTTTTGTTTTCTACCTTTTTAGCGGGCTTCTCAGCGGGCTTTTCAGACTTAACTTCAACCTTTTTATCAAGCTTTTCGGGAACGGGCTTTTTAACCTCGTCCTTTTTAGGCTCTGATTTTTTGGTTTCTGCCTTTTTGGCGGGTTTTTCGGCAGGCTTTTTCTCCTCTGTCTTTTCTTCAGTTACTTTTTCCTCTGCTGCCTTTTCCTTTGCGGCTGCTGCGGCGCGCTTTTTGCGTTCCTCGGCGGCTTCCTTTTTAATCTGCTCTAATTTATCAAGCTCGGCTTTTGCCGCATTTTTAGCCTTTTCTCTGGCCTCATTACCTGCGGCAAAATAGGCATTGAAATTTTCTACAGAATTATCCTTTGTAATTTTATTAAAAAGAAAATCAAGCTCGTTTTCCTCAAGAGCGTTGGAGCTTTTTTTAGGCTCTCCTCCCAAGGGAGCTAAAAGACCCGCAATATCCTTGGAAGACATACCGAAATCCTTTGCTATGTCACTAACTTTATATTTACTCATTAATTATTTCCTCCTTGCAAAATCGCTTTACTAAAGCCTTCATCTGCCGTTGCAAGCACACCAGCCGTAGTATTGGTGGCGTGACCAACGGTTTCGCGGTCAAACTCAAGTCTGATAAAAACGGTGTTTGTTCCGCTTGCATGGTATTTAAGCTCTTTTTCGGTTTTTGCAGATATATCACTGCTTAGCATAACAAGGCAAGGCTCACCTTTTTTTATAAGCTCGGTTACCTTTTCGGTGCCGAAGATAAGCTTACCTGCCTTTCGGCAAAATCCTAAAAGAGTGAGTATTTTATTCTCAGCCAAGCGAGTCCAACTCCTTTTTAAGGGATTCATAAACCTCGTTTGGAATTGCCGTTTGGAAGGTGCGCTCTAATCTTTTGGATTTTACTGCCCTTTCCAAACACTCTGTGCTGTGGCAAATGTATGCGCCTCGACCGTTTTTCTTGCCTATCAAATCCAGTGAAACCTCATTTTCGGGGGATTTTACTACCCTTAAAAGCTCCTGCTTAGGCTTCATTTCGTTGCAACCAAGACACATTCTAAGCGGTATTTTTTTTGGCTTCATCAGGTCACATTCCTTTCGGGAATAACTTTAAAATTATTCTTCGTCCTCGCCGTAATAACCGCTTTCGGGACGGATATCAATCTTCCAACCTGTAAGGCGGGCGGCAAGACGAACATTTTGACCTTTATTGCCGATTGCAAGGGATAGCTGTGAATCGGGAACGGTTGCGCGACAGGTTTTGGGCTCCTCGCTTAAAATCTCAACCGATACAACCTTAGCGGGGGAGAGCGCCTCAGAAACAAAGGCTACGGGGTCGTCGGAATATTTAACAATTTCAATTTTTTCGCCTGCAAGCTCCTCAACAATTTTGTTAACACGGGCACCGCGCTGACCGATACAAGCGCCAACTGCATCAATTTCCTCATTTTGGCTGTAAACTGCGAGCTTACTTTTTGCGCCTGCCTGACGGGAAACAGCCTTAATTTCAATGGTGCCGTCGAATATTTCGGGAACCTCCATTTCAAAAAGGCGCTTAACAAGACCGGGGTGTGTTCTGGAAATAATTGCCTTGGGACCTTTTTCGCCGTCCTTAACATCTACAACATAAACCTTAACCTGGTCGCCCTCGTGCAGAACCTCGTCGGGCACCTGCTCGGTCTTTAAAAGCACAGCCTCGCCTCTGCCAAGATTAATGGTGGCGTTGCCTGTTTTGGGATCAATACGCTCAACGGTGGCGGTAACAAGCTCACGGTTGTGGCTTTGGAAATCTGCAAGGGTTTGACCTTTTTCAGCCTCTTTAATGCCTTGGCGGATAACGTGCTTACAGGTTTGAGCCATAATTCTGCCGAAATTTTTGGTATCAAGAGCAATGTCAATATGGCTGCCAACAACTGCGTTTTTCTTGTGAGTTCTTGCCTGCTCCAAGGTGAGCTGAGAATATATATCCTCAACCTCCTCCACAACCTCTTTGCGAACATAAACCTTCATTTTTTGTTTTTCTAAATCAATGTCACAAAAAACAATTTCTCTGCCGCCGTATTCCTTTTTAACAGCGGTAATAATTGCGTTTGCGATTTTTTCTGCAAGGTACTCGGCGCTTATGCCTTTTTCCTGCTCCATTAGTGCTAATGCTTCAAAAAATTCCTTATTTGCTTTACTCATTTTTTATAACAACCTCCAAAGTTTTAATACAGTTTAAAAAATTAATCCAAATCACAAAGTGTTGCCTTAGCAACTGCTGAGAGGGGATATTCTTTTTTCTCCTCCCCAACCGTTAAAACAAGATTTTCATTAAAGGCTTCAAGTATGCCTTGAACCGATTTTGAGCCGTTTTCCGCCTTATAAAGGGTGAGTGCAATTTCACTGCCGATAAAGGCTTTAAAGTGCTCGGGTTCTTTGAGTTCGCGGTTTAAGCCGGGGGAGCAAACCTCTAAATAATAGGAGACGCTAATGGGATCTGCCTCATCCAAAACGGGGTCAACCGCGTGGGAAACATCGGTACAGTCATCAATGGTAACGCCGCCCTCTTTATCAATAAAAATGCGAAGGTACCAGGACGCGCCCTCCTTAACAAAGCGAACATCCCAAAGGGTTAAACCAAGCTGCTCCACATAGGGCTTAACAAGTTCAGCCACCTGCTTTGCGGTATGATTACCTGCCAATAGATACAACACCTTTCAATTTAAAAAATTCTTATTTTTGCCGATAGTGTCCTGACAAAAAGTAGAGAGCGGGTTGCCCCACTCTCCTTTCTAACACATCTTACATTGGTATTATACCACATTGATTTTAAAAAATCAATAGTTTAGGGTGATTTTTTTGCCTTTTGGTCTTATTTTTTACTGGGATAATATTTTGAGGTATGAATACAAGGCTTTATTTGAAATTCTTCGCAAATTTTATCTAATCCTGATTTTGAAATATTTTTCAAAACGCAGTAGCCCTCATAATTGAAATCTTCAATCAATTCATAATACAGATTATGAAATTTGCAATACCAACAAGTTACTGTTACCTTTTTATTACAATTCATAACAACGCCTCCTCAGTATATATAATAGTCACAATTATGACTATTGTCAAGTATATATTTTGGATATATGCTTATTTTATATAGGAGGTGGTATTGTTGATAAGCTACGAACCCTTTTGGGCAACATTAAAGGCAAAAAACATTACAACATACACGCTTATTAATAAATATAACATCAGCAGTGCTACCATAGATCGTATGAAAAAGGGTAATGGCATAAGCACAATGAAAATAGACGATTTTTGCCGAATTTTAAACTGTGATGTTGAGGACATAATAAAATATGTTAAGGAATAAATTAAAATCCTTCTTAGGTTGGGTGCTAAACCCCCACAGCCTAAGAAGGATTTTTTTAAGATAGGGATGGTTCTATGTCTTGGCTATTTTACTGCTCTTTTGGTTTCACGCTAACCGTCCCCTGTCTTTTAGCCTTTTGATTTTTTAATATCCATAATCATTAACTTCGGATGCGTCCCATCGTTCTTCGCCCGGTGGCGGCTCGGATAATGTTGCATACAATGTGTATGTTTCGCCCCCATCGGATGAAAAGAAAATAATTAATCTTGCAAAAGTATTAGTTCCGTAACGGTTTGTAACGGTAATATTATAATAAGCATCATAATCATTGCCATTCCAACCTAATTCTTTTATTCGGAGCTTTTGTACATTTTTTATCATTTCATTTGTTATTTCTTTTTTCCATTTAATACCGTTTGAATCAAGCTGTTTTTTTATATTAATATAATCTTTTTTTAAAAGCTTCATATTAATATGAACGCCTAAACTTTCGTTTTTATATTTACAGATTTCGGCACCTTCCAATATTTCTACGGAATTAGGAAGTTCAACCTTTGCCAATCTTTCAAATTCTGAAATAACTTTTTTCTCATTTATATTTATAAATATAGTATACACTATCCCTGTAACAAGTATAACAGACAACAGTACACATATAACAATAATAAGCCTTTTTTTCAATTGTGCGCCCCCTTAAAATTGCTCTAAATATTTAGGTAGAAGACAGGGGACGGTTCTATGTCATTGCTATATTTTGAGCCATTTTTCAACCAATCCCTTGCCGATGCCGGTCAATCCTTTAACAAACTTTTTCTCTTCTAAATCCAAGCAGGTTTCGATTGTGTTTTTTGCATTAAATTCTTCAAATTGTTCTTTAGAAACAAGACAGAGAACCGTCCCCTGTCTTTTCACAATCGGGGGAATATTCCGGCTTGGTTTAGTGTGCCTTTTTGCTATTTTACTGCTTTTTTGGTTTCACGCTAACCGTCCCCTGTTTTTTTATTGTTTTTGTTTGATTGGTACATTAGATTAACTGATAGCTTTTGCCGAACCATTAGGTTGGACTTCTAACGTTCCGTTATATAAATCATAATTAGTTGTTTCTCCACTAAAAATAACTATATATCTATTATCAGTTTCTTTCATAATAAAAATAAATCTACGTCGTTGAATATTAGTATGTGCTCGGGATGGCGACCACAAATCAAATTGATAATACTCTTTATTCGATAAATCTCCTACTATTTTTTCCATTTCTTGCTTATTTTCATTTAAAAAATCTTCTCTATCTCCTTGGAATCCCCATCCAAGTTTTTCATTTTCTTGAGCCTGTTTTAAAACAGCGTCTATTTCGGATTTTGTATAATAAGTCACAAGGTTTTTAATTATAGTGCCGATGCTTAAATCATCATATGTATACTTGTCTAAAAGTGTATACCTGAATAACACACTTCCATTTGGTTCAAAAACTGTAAAATCAGGCAAATCGATTTCATAAATTTTTTCTACAAACTTCAAAAATTCTGTTTTTGACATATTAGGGACTTTTTTTGCAGGAAACCTTTCTATTTTATCGTAATCTTCGTAAAAAGGCAAAAGGGCTTCCTCTATTGTTTTAGGCTTTAAAATTTTTAGCGTTTTTGAAGATGTTGAACTTGAAATATTTGAGGATGTTGATGTTGTAGGTTTAGAAGCTTTTGAAGAAACCTCAATTTGTGAAGAAGTTGTGATTTGTAAAGACGATGTATTATTTTCATTTTCAGAAAGTGTAGAAGCGGATTCAAAAGAGGAATTATTTATATTGATAATGTCAATTTCACTACTACAAGCAGTAAAACAAATAAGAAGTATTAAAACTAAAATTACAATTAAGCGTAAACTTTTTTTGATTTTCATAATAACTCCCTTCAATCAACCACAGTATAGATTTCTCTGTTTGGGTAACTAGTCACTTCGGTTAGTAAATCCGACATACAAAGCATAGTTGTATATTTTATGCCGCCCCGCTTGGTTTCTTTTTGATTAGGTTTGTAAATCGTAAGTTTATTTTGCCTGTACAAATAAATCAACCAACCTACTGTCGATTTATTGGACACTATTGGTTTTTCACCTTTAAGGTTATCAAAAGTACTTAAATTTTCATACTCATCTTTATCGCTATCGTATTTACACCACACGGTAGCATCACTTGAAATTACTGGTATTCCTGCAAGTTTTTTTGCAAACGCACTAGAAAGATTTTCATCTTCTCTTTCTAATGTTTCTAAATTACCAGCACTACAAACAAGCACTATAAGCCCTTGCATCTCTTTGTATTCCAATTTTGAAATTAAAGTGTAGCTTATATAAAAATCAACTTTACTGTTTTTATGCCCAAATCCATCTTCATTACCATGACAATCTATAATTACATAACCTACATCATATCCATCTTTTCCGAAACTATTCCACGAATTTTTAAACGATTCTTCGCTTGTAAGTTCGATGGTTTCGATATAAGAATTTTTTCCACCATAATACGAATTTGCAATTACATCTTTTTCAACATTAGCTCTAATAAGTCGTTTATGATTGCCACCATTTCCTTCTTCATCTAAATAATAGTAATAACTCTTAGTTTTTTTAACCGTTATAGTAACCCAAGCCTTTTGAGAAGTATCATTTTTATATTTGGCTGTTATTGTTACTTCTCCAGCGCTTTTGCCTATTATTTCTCCATTAGAATCAACAGTAGCAATGCTAGAATTACTTGTAGCCCAAACAACATCTTCGCTTGTTGTATTACTAAGATAAACCTTTGCATTTAAAGCTCGTTTACCGTCTACAAATAAAACTCTGTTACCGGGAACATTAGTTATTTTAACATCCGATACGCAAATCTTAACGGTATTGGAATAAGTTTTACCACCAACTTCATATAAAAGAGTTATCTCTGTTTCCCCGTTTGATAATGCTTCGAAAACCCCATTATCGTCAATAGTGCCTACATTAGTATTACTTGAACTCCATGTTCCTATGGCGTATTCAGGCATAATATCGGCAGTAAATGTGTATTTAGTTCCAATTTTAATTATATGATTTGCAGGAACAGTAATTATGCTTGATGGTTTCCTTATTTCTAAAGAAACGCTTATCTCAGCCTCAATATAATTATCAATTATGGCGCTGATTTCCACTTTTCCTGCCTTCGCTGCATATATTTTTATAGTATCTTTTTTTATAACTCCGTTTTCTATAATAGATTTGAATCTAATGCAGTTTTTATCTCCTTCTTTTACATACCATTCTATGTTGTTGTAATATACATTAGGATTAGGATATATATCTGCTTGAAAAACGCCACTCTCATTTATATAGAGAATATTATCTTCTGAAGAGGAATTATCGGGATAATAATCAATATAAAAACTAGTTACATCAAAATCAACATATAACCAAAAACCGTCACTGGCGGGGTTAGCGGGGTCAGATGACTCTGCGCCTATCCAAACCGAGCCTTGACTTTTGCCGGTTAAAATAACCCGACCGCTTTTTACATCATAATATACTTCTGCTATACTTTCGTCACCTGAATACCATTCAACATCTGCCAAAACATCAGTTGGCATTTCTTTTGCGCCTAGGCTTTCATAGGGTTTTCCTACTTTTATGGTGTTGTTTTCGGGTTTATTCACAATAGCAATGGATTCTATTATATAAAAATCAATTGTGTGTATGCAAACACCGTGATAATAAACATCCACCGACGCCCAACCTATATCTATGGTTTTTATCCATTTATTGTCTTTTATTTCAACTTTATCAGTATCATCAGTGCGCAATTCTACATTTTTGTTTTCAGTCATAGCATAGGAGTTACCATAAGTTACCATAGGGATGTTGAAAAAATTGAAATCCGTATAGCTAAGCACTGTAATGGTACATTCGTGCGGTTTTGCGCCTGTAACGCCGTAAGTTCCAATAGTAATTTTTGTTGTTCCTGTTTTTAGCGCAGTGATTTTTCCATTGCCATCAGTCGACAGAATGGTGGGGTCTTCTATTGAAACGATATATTCTGCTCCCCCAGGCGTAAGTATCTGCCGAGAAGTGCCTAGAAAAATATAGTCTTCGGTCAAATTATACTCGTAATTAGCTTCTCGCCATTCTACAGTAACAGTAATTTCATCATAAACGGTAGGGTCGTTATATGCTTCCAGGCGAATAGTTGCTGTACCTACTGATACGGCTTTAAGTTGATAGCTAACTGTTTTATTAGGAGATGTTGTATCAGAAATTTCGGTAACACTAACTACATTAGGATTTGATGAAGTACATCTTGTTCTTTGATCTGTTGCGTTTGATGGCGCAACTATACCCCAAAAACTTACTGTATCGTCAATATATAACGAGTGTGGAGAATCGCTAAAAATAAAACCTACTTCTGTTGTGGGGTAATATGGTACAGTAATCTCTATTGAATCGGTTAAGCCTTCATACTCAACCGTTATATTTGCAGTGCCATAGCCTACTGCGGTTATCATGCCGTACCCATCAACTGTTATAACATCTGTATTGCTTGATTCCCAATACAGATAATTCCACACATAATTGGGTTGAGAGGCGTTATCGGGCAAAAGAGCAGCGTACAAATATACTGACTTGTTTAACTCTAGTTTTTTATCCTCAGGATAGCTTGTTATTTCTATACCCGTTGCATCTATATAATACACCGTAAGAGTGAAACTGTCAAGCACTTCACCGCCATTAGGTCGGCTCACAGAAATTGTTGTAGTTCCTACTGAGCATGGCTGAATATCGCCTTCGGCATCTATTGTTGCAACATCAGGATTACTTGAACTCCAATCAAAAAATTCTGCATATCTACCAATGAATGCAGGGTCACCCTCTATGGCACTATAATTATCAGCAGTTATTTCTAGGTCTAAACGGTGACTTTTATAAACATCTAAAGAATTGTTTTCGGGTAAATTTACAATTTCTGCAGACTGTATAGGCACAACGGTAATTGTTGCAGTTGCTTTAACTTCCGGAGCTTCTTTTGCAAAAGCCGTTATAACTGCAGTACCAACAGAATTTGCTGTTATTATTCCGTTTTCAGAAACAGAAGCAACGTCAGGATTATTAGAATGATATTCTACTTCTGCATATACACCGCTGTTTTGATAAAATGTAGCTACACTAATGTAATATTGCTCATGTTCAAATAAGCGATAATTATCAGAAATCATCAAATAGATTTCATCAGGTATATGTTCCCTAACGGTTAGTGTAAAGGAATCAGTGTATTCACCGGAAGTAGCGGTAATTGTTGCGGTTCCAAGCTCTTTTGTTATAACGTCACCGGTTACAGAATCAATTTCAGCAATATCGGGGTTATCGGAACTCCAAACAACATTGGATATAATATCTTCTTTATCACTAGCGTTTTCGGGAGTTGTTGTTATTGTTAAACTTAAAGTTTCATCAATAAAAATTTTATTGTTTTCGGGTTTGCCTATTATCTCAATACCGGTTACAGGTACGAACTCGGTATAGGTAAGTGAAAGATATGGAGCGGTGCCTGTGGTAGAGCGGGAAGAATGGAAAACAAGGTTATCGTTCCACTGACTGGCCTCCAAATGGGCGGCAAGCTTTATACCGAAATTTTCTTCGGGGTTTTCGTACCATTTTTCCATAAGGTGGGCGATTTCAAAGCCTACGCCGACACCGTTATCTGCGCCGCCGCGGGATACTGTTGCCGTTGCGGTAGAGTAGCCCACATCCTCGGGAGCGTTGTTAAAGGTTATGCGTTCTGCAACCTTGCCCGTCTGGTGGTTTTTCCAATCCTCGGTAAGCTCATAAACGCCAAGCTCCATTTCCTGCCAATTACCCGTTGTGGCTTTAGGGGTTAGCATTAAATAGGCTGAGTCTATGCGGTAATCTTCATAGGGGATTTGGGGTAGGTCGGTGAATTTTAAATAGGTCTGCCAATAATCATTAGGGGCAATCCAGGCGGTGGTGCCAACCTTTAGCTGCTGCTCATAGCCTGTGTAGGAATCACCGTAGCCCTCGCCCGAAAAGGTGTAGGAATCCTGAATACCGCTGTTGATTGTTACGGTGGGGTCGATGGTTACGGGATATGCACGGTCTTTGGATTTTAGCCATTCGTAGCTTGGCTTGTAGGTTAAAATGTATTTACCCTTTTTGTTTTCAAGGGTGGTTACAATGTCGTACGAATACTCGTCATTTGAGTCGAACATATGTGGGGCGGGCATAGAAAAAACAGGCTCTGCGCCATCCGTTTTTGAGCCTTCAAAAAAGTCTATACTGTTATCCTCATTTAAAATGGCGGTAAGACCGTCGGCGGTGATTTCATAGCTGTATGTAGCCTTTTTGTTGGGGGCTTTTTGTAATACAATGCTTTCTTTAACCTCGTTTGGGGTAACATCATAGCGGATGTTGGTTTCGTTATATGCGGAGGTGTACTCAACTGCGGAGGATTGGTTGTTATCTGCTTCAAAAAGCTCGCCCGCGGTCATACGCTTGCGCTGAGCTTTGGTTAGTTTTTCGGATTTTTCTTTTTTCTCGTTATTCTTTTTGGCTTTGGATTTTTTGGTTTCCAAAAGCTTAATGGATATTTTGTTTTTGCCCTTTTCAATAGCGATTTCTGAGCTGTTTTGAAGCTCGGCAGGAAGCTCAACATTAAAGGAACCTTTTTTGTTTTGTAAAATTTCCTCGCCCTTTTCATTTTCGGCGGTTTCAAGTGTGGAATCTATTTCAACCCATTCGCCGTCCTCATTAAAATGAATGGGGTTGGAGGAAACAACAGCTTCCAGAGTGCCGTCCGATTTTAGGTAGGTTTTGGAAAATTCAGTGCGGTACTCCTCTAATTCCTCAACAACGGTTATTAGCTTGCTATCTTCAATCGCCTGCTCGGCAAGGGCGATAATTCCGTCCATAGGCAAAGAGGTGAAAAGTAAAGTCAGCACAAGGGTTACCGCTATGCTCCGCAGTAAAAGCTTGTGCTTTTTGAAAATGCGCTTAAATGTGCTTTTTTGGTGTTTAAATAAGGTTTTCATTATAATTCCTCCTAAAAAATGTTGAAAAATGCATTTTTCTAACGGAATTATAATTCAAAAAAATTGTTTTGTCAACTATTGTTTTGCGAAATAAATCGACAATCTCCTGCATCATATTACAGGTTTTAACTTTTTTCGACACTATATGCAACTAAAATATATAAATTTTGTCGTTTCTCGCACCTTGTTCACAAAAAATTTACAATTAGCAAATTAAAACCGTTTTGGTTATACGTTAAGAATATCTATTGGTAAGCCTAAACAATATTATATTTTCTTACCACCTCGGCGAGGTGTTCTTTGTTTTTAAAGTCGCCTGCGGTGAGCATTTTTTTAATGCGGTATTTTACGGCGCTTACCGAAATAAAAAGCCCGTCGGCAATGCCTATAATGGTTTTATCCTGCAAAAGTCCGTCTATAATCTGGCGGTCAATATCGTCCCACATTCTAAGAAGCTCTTCAAGCTGAAGGGCGGTTAAAATATCCGGGTCGGCATCATAAAGGGGCATATTACCCGTATTTATTCGCGGTTGAGTTTTTTTGTAACGCACAGCCCCTGTTGTTTGCCGTTCAATAAGGGGACATTCAACCAAAACCGAGGCGGTATGAATGTCATTATTCCTTTGCAAAAACTGATGTAGCTTAACGGCTTGATGCCCAAGCTCCACAAAGTTGTTTTCCACCGTGGTCAGGGTAGGCTTAAAGGCCTCTGATAAAACGGTGTTACCAAAGCCTATTACAAAAAGGTCTTCGGGCACCTTTCTGCCTTTATCCTCAAGCCATTTTAAAAGGTAAACTGCGGCGGCGTCGCTGGAGCAGATTACAGCATTGTAGCGGTGCATATTAAGCTCAAAGCTTTTGGCGCAGTCGGCAATGGTTGAATCCTTGTAAACATCCGCCTTGCCAAGGGGTAGCTGTAAATGGGTGCAGAGCTTTAAAAATTCGTCTATTTTAACCTGATCGGAGTGGGTTTCGTCGTGGGCTCCGAAAAAGGCGATTTTTGTACGCTTGTTTGAAATAAGATAGTTCATAACGTGGTACATTGCCTTTTGTATTCCAAAGCTCACAAACCCCGCTACGCTTAGCGTTTCGGTATGTATATCCAGTCCTGCGTTAACAAGAAGGGGTTCCACACCCTTCTTTTTCATTTGACGGCAGGTGCTTTCCATCCATTGGTAGGAATAGCCGATGGCAAGCACCAACGGACGGGTGTACTCCTCGGTGAGCTCAGGCTTTTCGCCGTTATAATCCACTATTGTTATATTCTTTTTTAGGGCTTCCTTGCTTATTCCCGCAAGAATATCGGTCACCCAATATCCCTGAAGTCCTATTTGCTCTGAAACTACATAAATGTTCATAATATCCCTGCTTTTTACTTATTTCCCTTTAAATCCTTAAGCTCGTAAGGTGTGGTTTGGTAAACAAAATAGTTAAGCCAGTTTGTGAAAAGGGTGCTTGCGTAAACGTGCCATCTGGCATAGGGTGGATTTGCGGGGTTGTCATCGGGGAAATAGTGCAGGGGTACCTTGGGATTAATACCTCGTGCAACATCGCGGTTATATTCGTTGGCAAGGGTTTCGCGGTCGTATTCGTGGTGGCCCATTATAAAAAACTGTCTGCCGTGATTATCGCCAACAAGGTGAACTCCTACCTCGTCGGACTCCGACATAATTCTAAGGTCGGGGTGATTTGCAATCTGGTCGCGGTTAGAGGCGGTATAGCGGGATTGAGGCACATAAAGATAATCGTCCATACCGTGGAAAAGTCGGGATTTTTCGGTTAGAATATCCACCTTGAAAATACCCGAAAGCTTTTGGGGTAAAAGCTCCTTTTCTATTCCGTAGTGGTAATAAAGCCCCGCCTGAGCGCCCCAACAAATGTGCAGGGTGGAAAAAACATTCTCCTTTGACCACTCCATAATCTCACAAAGCTCATTCCAATAGGTAACCTCCTCATAGGGCATTTGCTCTACGGGGGCGCCTGTGATTATAAGTCCGTCAAACTGCTGATTTTTTATCTCCTCAAAGGTGGTGTAGAAGTTAAGCAGATGCTCGGGAGAGGTGTTTTTTGCCTTGTGGGTAGAGGTTTGCATAAGGGTGACCTCTATTTGAAGGGGGGTGTTTGAAAGACAGCGAAGTAGCTGAGTTTCGGTTTCAATTTTATTGGGCATAAGGTTTAATATTAAAATTTTAAGTGGGCGAATATCCTGCTGAAGGGCTCTGGTTTCGGTCATAACAAAAATATGCTCGTTTTCAAGTATTGCCCTTGCGGGAAGGTCGTTGCTTATTTTTATAGGCATTGTAATCGTCCTCGCTTTACTAATAAATCATAAAAAAATTATATTTTATCTATTATACACCTTTTTTTCTGTAAATACTATACCTAAGTTGAAAAAAAGAGGTGTTTTTTTGAAAAAATTTAAATCTAAGGGCAAAAATTACCTCAAAGGGGCGCTGATAGGGGCAATAAATGGATTTTTTGGTGCTGGTGGCGGACTTGCTTGTGTACCACTTTTAATGAAAATGGGGTTTGAGCGAAAGGACGCTCACGCAAATGCCGTTGCGGTGATTTTTCCCATAACCTTGGTAAGCGCCGTAAATTATTTATGCAGAGGCTATGTAACCCTAGAGCAGAGCCTTGTTTATTTACCCGGTGGAATTGCGGGGGCATTGGTTGGCACATATATTATGAAAAAAATCTCTCCCCGACTTATTAAGAAGATATTTGCCATATTTATGATATGGGCGGGCTGGAGGTTGATTTTTGGATGAGCTTTGTTTTACCTCTTTTGGCGGGATTTTTAGCGGGTATTGCGGGTGCAATGGGACTTGGCGGCGGAAGCGTGCTTATAATTTATCTTAGCGTTTTTGCGGGAGTAGAGCAGCTTGCAGCCCAAGGAATAAATCTTATTTTCTTTTTGCCCACTGCGGCGGTGGCGGTTTTTATTTATTCTAAAAAAGGGATAATAAAATGGCGAAAAATTTTACCCGTAATGATTTTTGGCGCGGTTGGCACCATCATTACGGGTTTTTGGGTAGGGCAGTTAAAAGCCGAGCTTATTAAAAGTATTTTTGGATTTGTGATTGTGTTTTACGGGTTATATGAACTCTTTTGCATAAAGAAATAAAGTGTATGGTTTACAGTTTATATTTCATCTGTCGGTGAAAGTGAGCAGTTTGCTTCGCAAACACTTTTTGGGGGTGGGGGGAAAAGTTTTATTCTTTTTGTTAGACTATATTTGCATAGAAGCTTTGCAGAAAGGATGATTACTATGAATAATGAAAATTCGGCAGAAAAAAGGTCGGTTACGCGCCGAAGTCAGAGCGACAAAAAGCGAAAGAAAAATCTTATGCTTGCCACCGACAGCGCCATTAACAGATTGGAGGAGTTATCTCGCCCCGGCGGTGAAATAGAGGGAATGGATATTAAGGAGCTTAAAAATCTTATTTCCTCTATTAAGGAGCTGGTGGGAGTTTCCTTAGAGCTGTCAGGTGGCGGTCAATCGGGAGGAGTAGTTGTTTTGCCGGAGGTGAATATCAATGACTGACACCGTTTGGAAGCCTCAAAAAAAGCAGATTGATTTTTTGGCGCGAAGCGAGTATGAGGTGCTTTACGGCGGTGCGGCGGGCGGTGGAAAAAGTGATGCCCTTTTGGTAGAGGCGCTCCGTCAGGTGCATATTCCACATTATACTGCGTTAATTCTTAGAAAAACGGTGCCGCAGTTAAGTGAGCTTATTGATAGAAGCCGGCAGATTTATTCGGTCGCCTTCCCGGGAGCGACTTACAACTCTACCGAGCACGTTTGGAGATTTCCGTCGGGGGCGAAAATTCACTTTGGAAGTATGCAGTACATTAAGGACAGAATTAATTATCAGGGTAAACGGTATGACTTCATAGCATTTGATGAGCTGACTCACTTTACTTGGGAGGAGTACAGCTATATGTTTTCCCGCAATCGTCCGTCGGGGGCGGGGACAAGGGTTTATATTCGTGCTACCACAAACCCCGGAGGTGTAGGTCACGGTTGGGTTAAGGAACGGTTTATTACCCCCGCGCCGCCTCTTACCCCAATAGCTGATACATACAGTATTGTAACCCCAAGCGGTGAACAGGTGCAGATGACAAGGCATAGGATTTTTGTGCCATCAACCGTATTCGATAATGAAATTCTGCTTAAAAATAATCCCGAATATCTGGCAAGTCTTGCTATGCTTCCCGAAGCCGAAAAAAAGGCTTTGCTTTACGGTGATTGGGATAGCTTTGACGGTCAGGTTTTTACCGAGTGGCGTAACGATCCCGCCCACTATGATGATATGCGTTATACCCATGTGGTTGCTCCTTTCAGAATACCTAAAAATTGGCAGATTTACAGGGGATTTGATTTTGGCTACACAAGGCCATTTAGCGTTGGGTGGTATGCTGCCGATAATGACGGCAGACTTTTTAGAATAAGGGAATATTACGGATGTACGGGCAGACCGAATGAGGGGGTTTGCTTTGAGCCTTCCCGAATTGCAGAGGAAATACGAAAAATCGAAGAAAACGATCCAAATATAAAGGGGCGCAGTGTAATAGGCATTGCCGATCCGTCGGTTTTTGACGGTTCGCGTGGCAGGTCGGTTGCCGAGATTATGGAAAAGGCGGGAGTTTATTGGCGAGCAGGTGATAACGCCAGAATTTCGGGTAAAATGCAGTATCATTACCGTTTCGCCTTTGATGATGAGGGTGTGCCTATGCTTTATATTTTTAACACCTGTAAAAACTTCATACGCACGGTACCCTCTCTTTGTTATGACACCCTTAATGTAGAGGATATTGACACATCAGCCGAGGACCATATTTATGATGAGTGCAGATATGTTTTAATGCATATTCCCATTAAGGCGCGAGAAACTCGCAAAATAATCGAAGGCGAAATATTTTCGCCCTTATCTTCAAATAAAAACAAGGTTAAATTCTTGCGAATGTAGAAAGGAAAATATTATGAAAACCAAACAAAAAATCATTGGATTAAAAGAAATAAAAAATGCCTACAAAACTCTGCTTTTATATAAGGAGGGAAAGCGTTTTTTAGAGGAAAGAATTGTGGAAAACGAGGAGTGGTATAAGCTCCGTTGCTGTCCCAATGTGGGGGGAGTGGAAAAATCCCAAAATTCGGCTTGGCTTTTTAACTCCATAATAAACAAGCACGCCGATGCTATGGATTCCTTCCCCGAACCTAATATTTTGGCAAGGGAGGAGGGAGACGAGGAGCAGGCAAAGCTTTTTTCGGCAATACTTCCCGTGATATTAGAGCAAAGAGGCTTCGAGCAGACCTATTCCGACGCTTGGTGGTATAAGCTTAAAACAGGCACAGGAGTTTACGGCGTTTTTTGGAATAATGAGCTTGAAAACGGTCTTGGCGATGTGGATATTAAACAGCTTGATATTCTTAATCTTTTTTGGGAGCCGGGCATTAAGTATCTGGAGCAATCTGCAAATTTATTCTATGCTACTGCGGTGGATAGGCAGGAGCTTATTTCTCGCTATCCCGAAAAGGAGGAGCAGATTAAAAAAGGCTTCGGTGAGCTTTCGGCGTATAGACTTGAGGATGGTATTACCGATGACAGCAAGGCGCTTGTTGTTGATTGGTATTACAAGAAAAAGGTGGGTAACAAAACCCTTCTTCACTACTGCAAGTTTTCGGGTGAAGCCTTACTTTTTGCCTCAGAAAATGAAGCTCAATATCAAAACAGAGGCTTTTATGACCACGGCAAATACCCAATAGTTTTTGATACCCTTTTTGTAACCGAAAATTCCCCTGCAGGCTTTGGATATGTGGATGCTATGAAGGAATGTCAGATATCTATTGATAAGCTTAACACCGCCATTGAACGCAATGCCCTTATGGGTGAAATGCCTCGCTTTTTTATAAGCGATTCGGCGGGAATAAATGAGGAGGAATTTGCCGATTGGTCCCGCCCGTTTATTCATACTACCGGCAGAATTGATGACCAGACCTTAAAGCAGGTTGAGGTTGGAAATGTTTCCTCAAATGCTTTGGAGCTTTTGACATTTAAGGTAAACGAGCTTAAGGAAACCTCGGGAAACAGAGATTTTTCTCAAGGCTCCACAAATTACGGCGTAACAGCGGCGTCGGCAATTTTAGCACTTCAAGAAGCGGGGAATAAGCTGTCAAGAGATATGATAAAATCTGCCTTCAGGGCATACGCCAATATATGTTATTTAATCTTGGAGCTTGTAAGGCAGTTTTATACCGAGCCCAGAAGCTTTCGCATTACGGGGGATGATGGGAATGTTAATTATATTACCTATCAAAGCAATGATGCTTTAGGGCGAAAAATTTTCGCAAACTCTCGTCCTGTGTTCGATATAAAAATAGTGCCTCAAAAGCAAAATCCCTATCAAAAGGCTCAGCAAAATGAGCTGGCAAAGGAATTATTCAGCTTGGGTATGCTTGCTCCCGAGCGTCGTGAAGAAGCAAGACTAGCCATTAAGCTTATGGATTTTTATGGCAAGGAGGAGCTTTTAAACAAGCTTTCAGTCGATTTTGCAAAGGGCGATGCCGTATGACAACCATTACAGCTGCGGTGATTTCGGCTATGGCTTCTGTTACGGTGGGATTACTCACCCTTATGGGAGTGATTATCACCAACAGTCGAGTTAATAAGGGAATTGAGCAAAAAATCGCCGTTGCTCAGGCAATTACCGATACCAAGCTTGCCGAGCTCACTCGAGAGGTGAGGGAGCATAACCGTTTGGTTAAAAGAGTTCCTGTTGTGGAGGAGCAAATGAAGGCGGTTAATCACAGAATAGCCGATATTGAGAATATACTGAATTAGGGAAAGAGGTAGTATTATGAAAAAGGAAATTTTAAAATGGTTAAAAGCCGCAGGGGTACGAACCGTCAAGACTATGGCGGAAACTGCCCTTGCAATTATTGGTACAAACACTATCGGTATCACCGAGGTTAATTGGGTAGGCGTATTAAGCGCCTGCGCTTTGTCAGGCGTAATTACTTTGCTTACCTGTATTAAAGGTTTACCTGAGCTAAAGGAGGAAGAATAATGGCTAAGGTATTTATTGGTGTTGGTCACGGCGGTAAGGATAACGGCGCGGTGGCTAACGGACTCAAAGAGGATAGTTTAAATCTTGCAATTTCTCTTGCTTGCCGTGATGAGCTAATCCGTCACGGTGTAACGGTGGGTATCAGCCGTACAAAGGATGAAGCAGACTCCCTTGCAGACGAGATTAAGGAGTGCAATGCTTTTGGTCCCGATTATGCGGTGGAAATCCACAATAATGCGGGTGGCGGTGACGGTGTAGAGATTTTCCATCACTACGGTGGCGGAAAGGGTAAAACACTTGCCCAAAACATTATTAATGAGATTGTTGCCATTGGTCAAAATTCCAGAGGATTAAAAACCAAAAAGAACGACCAGGGCAAGGATTATTACGGTTGGATTAGGCAGACCAAAGCTCCCGCTTGTCTTGTGGAGTGCGCCTTTGTGGATAATAAAAAGGACATTGCGATTATTGATACCGCCGCCGAGCAGAAGACAATGGGTATTGCCATTGCAAAGGGGATTTTAAAAACGCTTGGCATTAAGTGGGTGGCAGAAAAGCCGAAAGAAAACCCGCCCGCAAGTGATAATAAAAAACTGTATCGTGTGCAGGTGGGCGCATACTCTGAAATAAAAAATGCTGAGGAAATGCTTAAAAAATTAAAATCTGCAGGCTTTGAAGGAATAATCGTGTAAAAAAGTACAGAGTTATAAAAATTAATCAAAAACAAATAAAAACGGGCGTCTCGAAGGATGCCCGTTTTTTAGGGGAGATATATTCTATAAAAGAATATGTCGAAAGCAAATTCAATTATCCCTTTTCGGTGGTGTAAACTGCAACCGTACCTGCGGGTAAGAAGTCTTTAAATGCACCGTTAACACCAACATAAACCTTATCAACATCGGCAATAACTGCGCCTGTGTTTCTTACGCAGGTGTTTACATTTTCGCTGTGACGGTAAAGGGTAACTCCGCCAAGAGATTTTTCAAAATCTACCGTGAACCAACGGTCCTGAATACTATCGGCATTAACAACGGTGATGGTCCAACCGCCGTTTTCAAGCTGAACGGCACCTATATGAAGTCCTGATAAAACATCCAAGGTGTTTTCATATATTTCGCCTGTATCCTCATCTATGTCAACAACTTTTTCAATATAGTTTGTGCCATAAACCTTACCGTTTTTGTAGCCATTATATTTGGAGAAAAGTCCCCACATATAATATTCGCCACGCGGTACATCGGAATTAAAGAGCGAGGGCATTGCGCCGCACATATGAATACCGTTATCAAATTCGCCGCCTGTATTGGTCTGGTCGGTCCAAAGCTGGTCGGCAGCCTGCCAGGAAATAATATTACTTACACCAAAGGACTGTGCGCTGATTGCACCAACAACACCCTGAAGTCCGTACCAAGGATGTTCATCGGGTACCATACGGTTATTGTTTACAACACTATCTCTTGCAGAAAATTCGTCGCACCAGTATTCCTTTTTACCGAATACACCGTGGTCCTTCATAGTGCCGATAACACGTGTGAAATATTCACCTGCATAATCGTGGTAGGTGTTATCTGTAATGAAATTAGCAGTTGGATATGTGTGGCAAGCGTGAATTTCAAACACATCGGGGTCGGTATCCAAAATGTAGTTCAAAAGCTCGTGACTGTTACCGCCCTGTGCGCCGCCCATAGTTAAAATACCGTTAAGAACCTTCTTTTCAACAAGGTAGTCCTTAATAATACGGCAAAGCTTTGTGTATTCCTCTGCAGATGCGCCGGGGCCGTCGGGATGATAGGATCCATCTGCATTTCTGTTAGAGGGTTCGCAGAAGAACATTAAATAATCAATATTATTTATACCGCGGGCTCTCATCTCATTTAAAAGGTTAACATATAAGTAGCCCCAACGGTAGGCGGCTTTGGTAACGCGGGTCCAATATTCGTCAAGACCGCTTAAATCGTAGCCTGCGCTTTCGCCGTTACGGTCCTCACCGCGTCCGTCAAGATATTTGGCTTCTTGCTGAGCGTTTTCACCGCCTTTAACAATCTCAATAACAAACTCAACATCCCAGCCAAGCTGCATAACAATGTTCATATCGCGGCTTTGAAGCTCTTTGCAGTAGTCGTAAAGATAGTTTGCGCGAACACTGTCAAGATTCCAGTTGTTTGTGGTTTCAGACCAAAGCCAAGGGGTGTTAACCTTTGTACGGCAGGTGCGAACACCCATTTTTTGAAGTCGGTCGATTTCAAGCTCAAGCATATCATCGGTATAGGCTCTGCCCGATTTATCATCCTTCATAAAGCCAAAGGCGTGATAAACGGTAGCACTCATACCGCGATAGGTATCAATTACGGGCTTGCCTGCGTTGTACACCTTAAGGGGAACAACCCAGTCATCACCGTATTCATCGCCCTCCTCCTCTTCAATCCATTCGTCGTCTTGATATTCTTCATCAGAAAATTCGTCATCATTTTCGGCGGTATCTTCCTCGGAGGGGGTATCTTCTGTTACATCAGACTCATCGGAGGAAACCGATGTATCGGAGCTTTGAGACTGAGTTTCATCTGTATCCTTTGGGTTACAGCCCATAAGACCAAATGCTAAGCAAAGGGCAAGGCAAAGACAAATAATTTTTTTGGTTAAATCAAAATTCTTAAACATCGCTCTCATCCTTTCTTTTTTTGGTTAAAAGCATAACTGCGGCTGCAGCAACGCAAGTGAATGTAATAATGGAAACAACCTTAATGCTGTCACCCGTTGAAGGTGAAACGCCTTCGGGACCAACATCCAAACCGCCGTTGTAAACAATCATAGCGGGGTCAATGTTATCATAATCAAAGGGAATATGGGGGTAATACTGATTATAATCCATTGAGTTTGCGTGTTTTTGGAGGGTTAAAGAAACGGTATCTATACCAATCGAACCCTCGGTACACTCAATAACCATATAGGTTTCGCCTGTGGGGGAGGCTCTAAATCCAAAGCCTTCGTGCTTCCACTCATCACCGTCGGCAGTTATTACGGATTTTGGATTGTTTTCCAAATCGGTAAAGTAAAGGGTTGTGGGCTCAACAAGGGTTGCAAGGTAAATTCTACCCTTACCACCGTTAAAGCTTTTTATAGATGCGCCAAAATAGTAAATCTCACTTGGATTAAGGGAAATGGGGAGAATATATTTTGTACCTTCTGAAACCTTTAAGAAGCTGTCAGCTGTATCCGAAAGGTCGGGGTTTTTAACAATTTCAGCAGTTTTGGGAAGTCCTACCCAGTTACCGCTTGAAAGGGGCTTTTCAAAGCTGGGATTGGTGAACATATTGTAGAAGTCGGTGGTGTATGCCTTCTCGGCATTTTCATCCACAACAAGGTCGGAGGCAACGGTAATTACAATATCATCAATATAAAAACCGTTGTCGGTACTGCCTACAATATTGTAAATAGCTGCTTTAAGCACACCAAAATCGCGCGCGGTGAAAACAAAGTTTATGCGTTTCCACTCGCCCTTTGTACTAGGCTGTTTGTAACCGATTTCGCCTGTGTAATCACCGTAATCGCCATTAAAGTAGGTTGCGCGGTAGTTAGGCTCTAAGTTAACGGCGGCTTCCTTTGTATCACTGTCAAACTTATAGTAAAGGGAAAGCATATAGTTGTGGTTAAGTGCAACACCGTAGGAGAGATATGCTTCATCTAAAATCTGTTCAACATCATTTTTAGAGTTATACTTAAAGTGGAGGGACTTTTTACCGCTATGAACATTGTCATCCTTATTGGACTTAGCGGTGTAAATCTCATAAGCATCTTTATTGGTATGGGTAAGAGCAAAGCGGTCGGTTTCAAAATCTACATTTTCAATAACACCGCCGATTGCCGAAAGCTCCTTTGTTACGGTAACATCATCAATAAATGCGTCACCGCCAAGGCTGGAGAACATAATAGCCGTACCCTTATGAACGCCTGTGTAAACCTCAAAGCTGTAGTTTTTAAATCCACTTGAATTACCCTCTACATAACTTTCAGAGGAAATTGCGTTATAAATATCGGGAACCTTTGCCGTAACATTGGAAGCCGATGCAAAGATGTTACCCTTTGCGCGGAATTTAATTGTATAACGGCTATGAGCGTCAAGACCTAAAAGCTGGTAGGCGGTTGTACTTTCACCGCTGAGCTTTAGAGTGTTGTTTTCAATTTCGCCATCGCCAAGCCAAGGAGCAATATCACCTGTCATACTGCCGTTTAAAAGCTCGTTTGCAGAATAATATTCATAAAGGGTGATGTTATCCATATAAACCTTAGGTGCAAGCTGGGGCTCACCGCCGTAATAAATAAGGAAGTTAGCAGCTGTGTTGTCACCCGAGTTAAAGTAAAGCTCTACCTTATACCAGCCTGCATCACCTGCGAGATATGTTGAATATTCGGCAAATATCTTGTCGGCGGTAGAGGTATCAACATCATCTGCGCCGCAAATCATCATAGATGAAATGTGGTTCCAATCCTCTTGGGTGCCGTTATAGGGGTATTTTATATAAAATGCAAATCTGTAATCGGTGTTTTTGTTAAGACCTGTAAGAGGAATAACTGTATTACGGTAGTAGGAAACAACCTCAAGAGATTTTTCACCCTCATAAGCATATGCGGTGCTAACCGAGGTTTTGCAATGTCCCAAGCTGGTTGGGTAAACATCAGATGCGGCATAAATACCCGAAATAGTACCGTTTTCAAAGGTACCGTCGTCGCCTCTTAATGCAAAGAGGTCGCGGGCGGGCTTGTTATAACCGCCAAATACTGCCTTTAAGTAGGTGTCTTCCTCTAAGGTGAAGGTGTACTCGGCATCGGAAGAAACAACTAAACCATCTTTATCCAACCAATGCTTAAAGTTGTTGCCCTTATCGGGGGTGGCTGTTACTGTAACCTCGGTGCCCTTTGCAAGTGTGCCGCTATCGGTTGTGCTAACCGAACCGCCAAGCTCACCTACAACATCTAAGTTAGCGGGTTTAAAGATTGCAATATCGTCTACCCAGCAACGGTCACTGTTTGCGCCGCGGCTTAAGAACCAAAGGGTAATATCGGTATTTTCACCCGAATTAAATCTAACAATTACTTCCTGCCAAGAGGAGGTTGCGGTTGCCGCCTTTGTGGAATAACCCATTGCTTCGTTAGCGGGGTAATCGGCAAGATTGCCTGCAGAATTTTCTTTGTATGGCTTAACTCCCTTAGGAAGCACCATTGCATTAAGGGAAAGACCTGAATCATCCTGAATATATGCCCAGAAGGAGATTGCATAATCGGTATTTTTCTCCAATCCGCTAATATGTCTGCCCGAATAGGCATACTGAGTTTGGATTTTTATTGACATTTTACCCGTTCTTGCGTGTTGGTTATGGGCTTGAATGTTAACCGCCCAAGAGGGAGTGCCAATATATTCAACATCATAATTTTCGTCGATTATGGTTTTTTCAAAGTTTGCATCCTTGTTATAGTATGCAAGAAGACCTTTTTCAGAATCCTCTAAACTTGCATTTTCAATCTCAATATCCCCTGCTTTGAATACAGGCTTAGGCATTGCAAGACTTGTAGTAAGGGTATATGAGAAGGTTCTGCTTTCGGATAAAAGTGTGCCGTTTTGGTCATACCAGCCCACAAAGGAGTTACCCTTAAAGGGTGTTGCAGTAAATTCAATCACATCACCTGCTTTGGCATCTTCACTCAGTTCAGCGGGAGAAATAGAGCCATAGTTAAGGGGAGAACCTTCATAATCCTCTTGAAGTGTAGGATCAATAACAGAGAAGTTTGCATACGAAATTGCATCAATATTTTTAAAGGAAAGGAACAGATAATACTGAGTTTCAGTTGTTGTGGTGAAGGTATAGGTTATTGTGCCACTAAGCTCTGTTTCAGACAAGGTTTTATTTACATGAATGTCGTAAATACCGTAATTACTTCTGCTCGACATCATTTCGCCGTAGTCGTTCCAACAAATGTTCTGGGAAAATACTGACTGAGGCGCTAAAAGTGCCTTGTGAAGTGTGGGAGTTCCACTGGATGAGGTAACGCTGTAATCAAAGGAAAGTTTATATTCCTTATTAGCGGTAAGAGCGGGCAATTTTACATAATAATGCTTACTTCCTGCAGAGGTTAGTGAGAAGCGACCGTTACTGTATGTAAATTTATCGGGATAGGCATCGGTCATTTTTCTTTCGGGGATGGAAAGATGGTCGGTGTTTGGGGTGTGAATCTGTTTTGTGTACCAATCATCAGCAGAATATTCTGTCCAAAGGTCGGCTTCATCCTCGGGTTTAATCTCAATATCCGGTACGGGCTCGTCACCAGGGTTATTTCCGGGGTTGTCAGGTTCATCATCTACAACCAAATCGGGGTCGATAACCGAAAACTTGGAAAGTGTTATTTCGCTTATTCCGCTAAATTTTAAGAATACATAATATTCGGTATAATTGCCTGTGTTGAACTCATAGGTAAGAGTATCTGAGGTTTTATCGGCAATGGATACACCAACAAACATATCCTTAATACCTATATTTGTTCTGTTAGTAAAAATCTGACCTGTTGTATTCTGCCAACACAGTGCGTGAGTAAAGGCATCCTTAGGAACAAGTAAAATTTTATCTATTTTAGGTGTGCCGTTTGCAACTACATTATAATCAAAAGAAAGGGTATATTCCTTGTTTTTGGCAAGGATGGGCATTTTTACATAGTAATGTCTGCCACTTGCGTTTTTAAGATTAAAGCTTTTGCTTTCGGTATCGAAGGAAAAATCCGAACCGTATCTCTCTGCAACGGTTTTTTCGGGAATATCTCTGCCGTCATCATAGGCGGCTGAGCCCTGAATATGTTTTGTATGCCAATCATCGGCAGACATATTAGTCCAAAGCTCTGCGGGATTTTCCTCAGGCTCGGGAGTGGTATCGGTAGGGTCAACAACTTTAAAATTAGAATATGTAACGGTATCAATATTATTAAAAGTAAGGAACAAATAATATTCACTTTGGGTTTTTGAATTAAAGGTGTATGTAACCGTACCGCTAAGCTCGGTTGAGGCTAAAGCCTTGTTTACAAAAATATCATAAGCACCAAGAAAACCTCTGCCCGACATCATTGCGCCAAAGCCGTTCCAACAATATTGGTTGGTAAATGCAGATTTAGGCATTATAATAGCCTTGTATAGGTTAGGAGTTCCGCTTGATGAGGTAACGCTGTAATTAAAGGAAAGGGTATACTCCTTATTGGTAGAAAGAGCAGGCATTTTTACATAAATGTATTTGCCGTTTGCGTTCTCAAGCGAGAAGCTACCGCCACCGTACGTGAATTTTTCGGGATATACATCGGTTAATTTTTTCTCCGTAAGGGTAAGGGGGTCGCTAACCTCAGTTTGCACCTGCCTTGTGTACCAATCGTCGGCGGAAATAGAGCTCCACAGATTGGTGGCAGCAGAAACCGGCGCTATAAACACACAGGTTAAACTGCATAGCACAATCAAGGCAGAAAGAAAAACAGTCATTATTCTTTTCATTGAATTTTACCTCCATTTTTTGGTATTTTTGGCATTTAATACATTATTTGCAGTACATTTTGCCTTTATTATGTCATTATTATACACCATTGACAAATCAAAAACAATATGCTATTCTATAATAAAACGACGATATTTTCCAAAAAAAGGCTGGTGAAATTAATGGCAGAAGTTAACTTTTATCAAAAATCCTACTACTCATTTTACTTTAGACGAAACAAAAACGGTCTTTTGAATTTTATATCACACTCTATGTTTACATTTGTATATCTGGAGGAAGGTCAGCTTATTGCAAAGTGTCCAAAGGGTGATATTACGGTAAACGGCAACCAGCTTTTGTTTGTCGCCCCCGATACATACTGGACCCCCGTTTTGGGAGACTGTGATGAAATAAAGGGAGTTTTGCTATGCTTCAGAAACTGGCCTGATGTAGACGAGCTTGATTTTCCCGCCCAAGCGGTAACGGTAGATAACGCCTTAAAGGAATTAATTTACGACCAACCCATAGGTGAAAGAAAAATTGATAGTGGCTACATTTGGCGCACATACCGTTTTTTGGATGAAATTCAGCACCGACTTATTAAAAACAACAGCCAAAAGGTAAAGGCAATTCAAGAGGTGTTGGAATTTATGCGCACAAATGACAACTACACCATACCCCAGCTTGTAGAAATCAGCGGAATGAAAAAATCTACATTTTATACAGTTTTTGAGGAGATAACAGGGACCACTCCCGTTTTAACCAAGCAACGCTTTCAAGCCTACAAGGCGGAAATTCTGCTTTCTACCACCGACCTTACCATAGAAGAAATTGCACGAAAAACGGGATTTAACTCGGTGGCGCATTTCAGAAAGGTCTTTAAAAGCCGTTATCATACCTCACCGAAGCACATCAGAAAAGCCGAGGAGAAAACAAAATGATAGTTGCGCCCAATTATTATAAGGATTTTAAATGCTTCGGATAATTGAAAATTTTTGATTTATTTTGTGTCAATGCTTGTAAAAATGTGGTATAATCATATTAGCAAAGCTTTTGAGGTGGATTTAATTGATTAAAAAACTAAAGCGAATTAGCTGATGTGTTTTCTAAAAATCAAAATAAATGAGTCAATGTTTAGAACAATAGGTGGAAAAATATAAATTTTTAAGGAGAGATTTTATGTATAAACCAAATCCAATTGATACAAGTAGGGTAGAGCTACCCAAGGAGCTTTTGGAGCTTACCGAAAAAATAGCCGAGAATGTTCACGAAAATTGGTCGGTGGCTAGAATTAAAGACGGCTGGAGCTATGGCGAATTAAGGGACGACGATAAAAAAACAACTCCCTGTTTGGTGCCCTATTCAGAGCTTACCGAAATTGAAAAGGAATACGACCGCATTACCGCAATTGAAACCTTGAAGCTTATTGTAGCCCTTGGATATAAAATAGAGAAAAAATAAGTCAAGGCGGGGATAATTGGCAGGTTTATACCGAAAAATAGCCATATATCATTATTTTAGTTTAAATTAAATAAAAACTTAAAGGGGCTGCCTCATTTTCGTTAATGAGACAGCCCCCTTTAACAGGGCATATTCAATACAAAAGTGAAAATTCATCTATGTATAATCACAAATCTCGGCTAAAATGAGAAGTTTTCATATTTTAGCCGAGGTTTTCATTGACTTCCGGCGCATAATAATATATAATGTAACCAAGAAATTATACTCTGATGAGGTGTATTATGAACTATATTAATCGACATATGGAACAGCGTATAACCGAACTTTCAAAAACTTGGTCGGCAATTTTGCTTACCGGTCCGCGTCAGTCCGGCAAAACCACTATGCTTAAGAACCTTGCTGCAAAGGAAAACATCGGCCGCGAATACATTTCCCTTGACGATTTAACCGTAAGAGAAATGGCGAAAAACGATCCTAAAATGTTCCTGCAGCTTCACAAACCGCCGATTATCATCGACGAGGTTCAGTACGCTCCGGAACTGTTCACTTATATAAAAATTCATATAGATACACATCATAATCCCGGCGATTTTTGGCTGACCGGTTCTCAAGTGTTCAGTTTGATGAAAGGTGTTCAGGAGTCGCTGGCAGGTCGTGTTGCGCTTCTGCATATGTCGCCCTTGTCGCAAAGGGAAATCATCGGTGCAGAACCCCGTCCCTTTACCACTGACTTTGATGCACTTGTAGAGGATAGCAAAAACAGTCAGGCGCTTACCACTCCCCAAATGTATGAGCGCATTTGGAACGGCTGTATGCCCGGTCTTGCAAGCGGAGAATACACCGATAGAAATATGTATTATTCCTCCTATCTCTCCACCTATATTGAGCGTGACGTTCGTGAACTCTCGGGTGCGATTGATGCCTTGAAGTTTACAAGATTTATCACGGCAGTTGCCGCCCGTGCATCACAGCTTGTTAACTATAAAGCTATGGCAGACGATGCGGATATCGATCAGGCTACGGCAAAGGCTTGGCTTCAGATACTTGAAATGTTGGGCATTATTTTCCTTCTGCATCCGTATTCCAACAATGTCTTAAAACGCACGATAAAAACGCCGAAGCTGTATTTTTATGATACAGGACTCATCTGCTACCTTACAAAATGGTCTTCGCCCGAGGTAGCAGAAAGCGGTGCAATGAGTGGCGCATTACTCGAAAACTTTACTGTGTCTGAGATTATGAAAAGTTATCAGAATATCGGTAAAGAACCTTATCTCAACTATTATCGCGACCGTGATGCGAGAGAGATTGATGTTATTATTGAAGGCGACGGCAAACTGTGTCCGTTGGAGATCAAGAAAACGGCTAATCCCGACAAGAGAATTACAAAGACTTTCAGTCTTATTGATAAATCGCCCTTAGTGCTCGGCACCTCCGCCGTGCTCTGTATGAGCGACCGCCTCTCTGCCTTCGACAGAGATAACCTCATCGTCCCGATTTGGATGATATAGTTTTTAAAAGTGAGGAAAACGAAATAAGTTATTGAATCTATATACAAGAAGGTATTAAAAAAGGTTAATCCGCATTACAGAAGATGAAAGTGTTATTAGTCTTTTTCTTGCATTTTGGCATATTTTTGGGGCTGCCTCATTTTCGTTAATGAGACAGCCCATTCATTTTTTGCTGATTTTTCCTGATTTTATAAGGTTTTGTAGAGTATCTATTTTTTTACATTCCCGTTTATTTCAGCCTGTTTAAATTGCCCTTATAAACGATTACAAATTATCTATAAATCTGCAAGCGGCAAGGGCGGCAACTGCGCCATCACCCGTTGCGGTTGTAACCTGACGGATTTTTTTGGTACGGCAGTCACCCGCTACAAAAACGCCCTCTTTAGCGCCCTCAGGTAAACAATCCTCACCCGACTGAATATATCCCCATTCATCCAAACTAAGAATATCCTTAAAGGGTTCGTTTTCGGGCTTTTGACCAATGGCAACAAAAATTCCATCCAACTCAAGAGTTTCAGTATTGCCGTCATTATCGGCTATAACAATACCTGTCATCGCTTTATCGCCCAAAAGCTCCTTAACAACCTTACCCAAAATAACGGTGATATTATCCTTTTGTTCAATATCTTTTTGGAGACGCTCCTCACCCGTTAAAAAGCCAAGATTTTGTACAACATAAACCTTTGTACAGCCTTCACTTAGGGCAATAGCCTCTTGAAGGGCTGTGTTTCCGCCACCAATTACGGCAACCGTTTTACCTCTGTAAAATGCGCCGTCGCATACTGCACAGTAGGAAACACCCTCGCCAATAAGCTCATTTTCTTTAGGAAGTCCCAACTGACGGTGCTTAGAGCCTGCGGCAATTATAACGGCTTTAGCCTTATAGTCGGCAGATTTACCGTGAACGGTAAAATCACCTGCTTCGCCTTCAATACCCGTTACGGTATCCATTTCAATTTCTGCGCCCTGCTCGGTTACCTGGTCTATAAGCTTTTCGGCAAACTCGTTACCACTCATAACCAAAAATCCGGGGTAATTTTCCACCCTTGGGGAATATGTAATCTGACCGCCAAAGGTCTCTTTTTCAATAACAAGCACCGATTTATCGGCTCTTCTGGCATACAGTGCGGCAGTAAGCCCTGCAGGACCCGCACCAACAACAATAATATCGTACATATTACAATCTCCTATTATTTTAAAACTCCGTGTTGACAAAACGACTGGTCTGTGTTAAAATAAACACGTAGGAAGGCTACCGGAAGACGGTTAGCCCCAGAACATAGTGTTAAAGAAATCAACCGCTTAGTTTGGAGACCGGGCGGTTATTTCTTTTTTATTGCAAGGATCGAATAAAAAACAATAATTAGTATTAAAGCTATGTATTCCATCAGCAACACCCCCTTGCAGGGGCAAGACTTAACCGCCTACCGTTTGGTAGCCTTGGTTTTGAAAGCCAAAACCAAATATATTATAACAAGTTTTTACAAATATTGCAATAGCAAAAAACATCCGCATCTTAAGTGACGCGGATGTTTTTAATTTTACTAATTATTGCACAGTTTCGGTCTGTTCAATAAATGCTTTAATATTTGAAAGATTTACAATTTTCTCGCCGTTTACAACAAGTGTAGGAGCTTGATGAATATCATACTGCTCTGCAAGGGCGGGATTTTGGTCTGCATAAACCTTTTCAAAAGCAATGCCCGCTTTATCTAAGAATTTTTCTGCCATTTTGCAGTTGGGACAGGTGGTGGTTGCAAAAAGCAATACCTTATCCTCTGCACAGTCGCAGGTTTCGGTTTCTGCTGCGGCGGGAGTGTTCTTTCTGGAAACAAGCTCCTTACCGAATTTAGCAGGGGTATAAACCTTTCTGTGCTTGTATTCCTGAGATTTACCGTCATTCCAGTTTTGAACGGGACGGTAGTAGCCTGTAATACGGCTGTAAACCTCGGTTTTTTCGCCACACTCGGGACAGGTGTAAACCTCGCCCTGAATATAACCGTGACTCTTACATACAGAGTATGTGGGAGAAAGGGTGTAATAGGGAAGCTTGTAGTTTTCAGCAATCTTGCGGATAAGATTTGCAGCAGCCTTCCAATCGGGAAGCTTTTCACCTAAGAATGCGTGGAAAACAGTACCCGAGGTGTAGAGGGTTTGAAGCTCATCCTGAATATCCAAAGCTGCGAAAATATCATCTGTATAACCAACGGGAAGATGTGAGGAGTTGGTATAGTAGGGCGCCTCGCCCTTGGTTAAATCAGCGGCAGTAACAATATCTGCGTAGTGCTTAAGGTCGTGCTTTGCAAGACGGTAGCTGGTAGACTCTGCGGGAGTTGCCTCTAGGTTATAAAGGTCGCCGTACTCCTCCTGATAGTCAGAAAGACGCTCACGCATATGGTTAAGAACCTCTTTAGAGAATTCCTGAGTTGCTTCGCTTGTCATATCAGCCTTAAGCCATTTGGCGTTAAGACCAACCTCGTTCATACCAACAAGACCAATGGTAGAGAAGTGGTTATCAAAGCTACCAAGATAACGCTTGGTGTAGGGATAAAGTCCCTCCTCCAAAAGATTGGTGATAACCTTTCTCTTGATTTTAAGTGAACGGGCAGAAATATCCATCATATGGTCGAGTCTTTGATAGAATTCCTCGGGAGTGTTGGAAAGATAAGCAATTCTGGGCATATTGATGGTAACAACACCAACAGAACCGGTGCTTTCACCACTACCGAAGAAACCACCCGATTTCTTTCTGAGCTCACGAAGGTCAAGACGAAGTCTGCAGCACATACTACGAACATCGCTGGGCTCCATATCACTGTTAATATAGTTAGAGAAGTAAGGAGTACCGTATTTAGAGGTCATTTCAAAGAGAAGCTTATTGTTCTCAGTTTCAGACCAGTCAAAATCGGCAGTAATGGAATAGGTAGGAATGGGATATTGGAATCCGCGTCCGTTAGCATCGCCCTCAATCATAATCTCAATGAAAGCTTTGTTAACCATATCCATTTCTTTTTTACAGTCTTTATATTTAAAGGGCATTTCCTTACCGCCTACAATTGCGTTAAGCTCTGCCAAATCGTTAGGAACGGTCCAGTCTAATGTAATGTTAGAGAAGGGAGCCTGTGTACCCCAACGGGAAGGAGTATTTACGCCGTAAACAAAGGATTCAATGCACTTTTTAACCTGATCGTAATCAAGGTTATCTGCCTTAACAAAGGGAGCAAGATAGGTATCAAAGGAGGAGAATGCCTGAGCGCCTGCCCATTCATTCTGCATAATTCCAAGGAAGTTAACCATTTGGTTACAAAGGGTTGCAAGATGCTTTGCAGGTGCAGAGGTAATTTTACCTGTAACACCGCCAAGACCTTCCTGAATTAACTGTTTGAGCGACCAACCTGCGCAGTAACCTGTAAGCATAGATAAATCGTGAATGTGAATATCTGCATTGCGATGTGCGTTTGCAATATCATCATCATAAATCTCGCTGAGCCAGTAGTTAGCGGTGATTGCGCCTGAGTTATTAAGAATAAGACCGCCTACAGAATAGGTAACGGTGGAGTTTTCCTTAACGCGCCAGTCATTAACCTTAACATAATCATCAACAATCTGCTTGTAATCAACAATGGTGGATTTAATGTTACGGAGTTTTTCTCTCTGACGGCGGTAAAGGATGTACGCCTTTGCTACATCGGCATAACCTGCCTGAACCAAAACAGCCTCAACGCTATCCTGAATATCTTCAACTGCGATGCGATGCTCTTTGATTTTGGGTTCAAAATCTGCGGTAACCTTAAGTGCTAAAAAGTCAATAATATTGGGGTTATACTCTTTTTCCTGTGCTTCAAAAGCCATAGTGATTGCTTCGGAAATTTTGTTAAGATTAAAATCAACAACCTTTCCGTCTCTTTTAAGTACGGTATACATAATTTTTCTCCTTTCATTTTTTACATTTTCAATAGTGTGCGTATACAAGTATATTATATCTTGTGTCATTTGTCAATAGCAAAATACAAAATATTGTAAAAAATTTTTAAAACAAACACTATATATTGTGTACCAATTATTTTCACAAACCTCGGATTTCAGCATTTGGAAGGTGATTTTTTAGCAAATTCAACAAAGATTTCATTTCTTTTTCGCTATATCCGTGCAATCCGTCGTTAATTAGGTTACCTGAATCCTCAAAGCCTTGTAGGTAGTATTTGTGGTCACCTTTAATCCAATCCCCTATATCTAGTATCTCGGCTTCTGAGTGAAGCTCCCTTACAACGGTGGTACGAAATTCAAAATCCACCTTGCCGCTTTTTAAAAATTCAACACTGCGATTAATGGGAGTAATGTTAAAGTTGCGAATACCCGTTGCTCTGCCGTAGCCCGAGGGGGAGCTTTTAATATCCATAGCCACATAATCTACAAGACCTTTATTCACAAGGTCTATTAATTTGTCGGGCAAAAAGCCGTTGGTATCCAGCTTTACGGCATAGCCTATTGCCTTTATTTTTCTTATGAAATCCTCTAAATCGGGTTGAAGGGTTGGTTCGCCGCCGGTAATACAAACGCCGTCTAAAATCCCAAAGCGCTTATTTAAAAATTCAAAAAATTCATCCTCGGTCATAAGGGGGACATATTCGGGGCCTATAACCAATGACGCATTATGACAAAAAGGGCAACGGAAATTACAACCGCCCGTAAAAACGGTACAAGCCATTCTGCCCGGAAAATCCAAAAGAGTTAATTTTTGCAAACCCATAACATCCATAACATAACACCTCTTTTTAAATGTACTAAAATATATAATAACACATATTTGCAATAAAAACAATAAATATTTATTGATTTACACAATATATTGTGGTAGAATGTATTTATAACAAAAATATCCAAGTATCCATTTTGGAGGTATCCATATGAATAAAAAACAGTTGACCTTACAAAACTCCTCGCTTTTTGCCGAATTAGAGCGTAAAACCAAGGAAATAGATATTTTAACCATTCGTCTGAAGGATGCTAATAAAAAGATTGATGAACTAAGCATCGAAAATGAAGACTTAAAGGTTTTTGCTACACAGGTTAAATCCAAAAATGATGAACTAAATGCAGAAATAGAAGGTCTTAAAAAGGCACTTGATGAGGCAGAGTCCAAAGCGGCGCAAAACTTTGAGGTTTTGGGTGGCTCTGACGCTGAGCCCACCTGCGAGGAGAGTGAGTCCAACGCCGAAATTATTTCTGATAAAGGTGGTGTAACGGCGGAAGAAATTTTTGAAACATTTTATGGTGAAGATAAAAACGCCGACCATATTAGCACCGAGCCTTCAAATGGTTCTACCGAAAATCCCGAGCAAAAAAGTCTGCCTGTTTCTGATACCGCCCAAGAGGTTGAGCAAACAGATACTGCCGATAGGGAAGATGCAGGTGATTTTGCAGAGCTACCTACTACCGAAAACACCCTATCAATAACTTCCAACGCCAATACAAATGCCACATCTGATTTGGTGCGGGATTATGGCGCAAAAATAATCGGCAAGGTAACAAGAGTAACCGCCGAAGTAATTTCAAAGGTAAGCGCCAATAACACCGACGCATCAGAAAGTCTTAAAACCCTTGCTCTTGGAAAAAATGAGAGCTTTAAATTTCAAATTATGGAGCTTGCAAAGGCAAAAGGCGAACCCGAAAAAATTATGGCTGAAATGGACCTCCTTGCCGACGAAGCGATTGTTTATTTAAGAAGCATTTAATAGAACCGACTTTGTTTTGGTACGAATAGGTTTTATGAAAAGCAGAATTCAAAATGCAGAGGGCAGAATTATTTAACTGATAAATTGGGGTTTAACGCACAAATTGGTGAATTATATCGTAGGGAACGGCCAGCGTGCCGTTCCTAAAAAATGTGGTAATTATACGGAACGACACATTGGTCGTTCCCTACGCGTTTGAAAGGCGTTTCGCGTTTCAAATTTCAATTTATCAGGCAAAATATTTATACATTCAAAAACCGTAATAGAACCTTTTTCGCAGTTCTATTACGGTTGATTTTTCTGTATTTAAGGGGGCGTTTTTACCCCCTTTTTTATTTTTTTATTTTCTAAATAACATTTCTTATAACCGTCCACAAAATCAATAAAACAAGAAAAATTATATCAATTGCATCAGGGCGAAGGTGATATTTAAAGCCTAATTCATTAATATAGTTTTTGGCGCATACTATATAAACACGCGCAACATAAAGCATTTCAAATATAAATAGTGGATTGTAATAAAACATTCCCTTAAAATCCAAAGTTAAAAGGGCAATTGCGGCACGTGTGTTGCCACACCCAGCGCATTTTAACCCTGTAAGCTTATAAAAAATGCAGGGAACGCCAATGCCTTTATAGGCTAAGAAGCCAAATAACAAGCCAACTAAAACAATGCCCAAAGACAAAATAAAAATAAATCTTTTTTTATTATTAATTCTCATTATAATCACCAAAAACGACAAAATTACCAAATATAATTCATTATATCACTTTCTAACAAAAAATCAATTATTAAAATACAAAAATATGTTGACTTTTTCTACATAATATGTTAACATATTGTTAATAAAACCTAGGAGGTATTTTTTATGAACATTAAACAAAGAAACATCGTAACAGCTATCATTCTTTCACTTGTAACCTGTGGTATCTATGGTATTTACTGGGTTATTTGCTTGGCTCGTGAGGCTGTTTCGGTTAAGGACCCTGCAGATAATGCACTTTTAGAAATCATTCTTATGCTTTTCTTACCCTTCCTTGGTTTCTATTTAGCAGAAAAGAAGCTTGCTGAAGGTTGCGCTGAAAAAGGTATTCCTCATACCGATAATTCTATTATTTATCTTGTTTTAGGTCTTGTTGGTCTTGGCATTGTTAACTACTGCATGATGCAGAATGATTTAAACAAGCTTGCTACCGCTTAATTTACATAGGTAAATAGTGTTAACTATTTTAAAAATCCCCTGCCAAACGGCGGGGGATTTTATTGCGAATAGGGTTTATATCATTATAAAATCCATATTAAGCTTGTCCATTAATTTCTTGTCGGGCTCCGGTATATGGGCAAAGGGAAACTCTATTCCCATATTATCATACTTTACCTGACATATTTTTTTAAAGGGTAAAAGCTCTATTTTATCCACCGTTTTGTGCGCCATTGTAATTTCTCTTAGGGCTTTTATATTTTCCTCACTGTCGTTTAAGGTTGGAATTATTACCTGCCTTACGGTGGTGGGGATTTTTTTGCTTTCTAAATAGTCCAAAAATCTTAGTGGCTCTGAAATAGAGCAACCAACATATTTTTTATAGTCTTCATCGTTGGTGTATTTTATATCCAAAAGCACCCTGTCGGTAAACTTTAAAAGCTCCTTTACATCATCACTTAAAATACTTCCCGAAGTATCAAGGCAGGTATTAATGCCCTTTTCCTTGCAAAGCGCAAAAACCTCTTTTACAAACTGTGGTTGAAGAAGTGGCTCACCGCCCGAAAGGGTTATTCCGCCCTGCCTTCCAAAATACTCCTTGTATCTTATGGCTTTATTAACAATTTCCTCTGCCGTATACTCGGTACCGCCTGACATATCCCAGGTATCGGGATTATGACAGCATCCGCACCTGAGATTACAACCTTTTAAAAATACAACAAAGCGAATACCGGGACCGTCTACCGTACCCAGACTTTGAATTGAGTGTATAATTCCTTTAATGCTCATAAAAACATCCTTTAACAGAAAATCGCCCGCACTCGGTGGGCGATTTTGCTTTTTATCACATTGCCTCGTGGAAGGTACGGCTTATAACCTCACGCTGTTGCTCACGGGAGAGCTTGTTAAAGTTTACGGCATAGCCCGAAACACGGATGGTAAGGTTGGGGTAGGCTTCGGGATTTTCGTATGCCTTCATAAGGGTTTCGCGGTTAAGCACATTGATGTTTATGTGGTGCGCTTTTTTTGCAAAATATCCGTCTAAAATAGCAACAAGATTATCCACTCGCTCATCATCGGTTTTTCCTAAAGCGTCAGGAGTAATGGAGAAGGTGTTGGAAACGCCGTCACGGCAGTCATCATAACTGATTTTTGCCACCGAGTTAAGGGATGCCAAGGCACCGTTTTCCTCGCGGTTGTGCATAGGATTTGCACCGGGAGCAAAGGGGGCAGATGCCTTTCTGCCGTCGGGGGTTGCGCCTGTGTTTTTACCGTACATAACATTAGATGTAATGGTAAGCACCGAAAGGGTATGCTCAGCGTGACGGTAGGTAGGAGTTTTGCGAAGCTCGGTTATTACCTTGTGAGTCATATCCTTTGCAATAAGGTCTACGCGGTCGTCATCATTGCCGTATTTGGGGAAGTCACCAACCGTATTAAACTCGGTAATAAATCCGTTTTTATCCCTTAATGCTCCAACCTTTGCGTACTTAATTGCGCTAAGAGAATCGGCAACAACCGAAAGACCGGCAATACCAAATGCCATAAAGCGGTGAACATCGGTATCGTGAAGCGCCATTTGAGTTTTTTCGTAGCAATATTTATCGTGCATATAGTGAATAACATTCATTGTGTTTACATAAAGATTGGAAAGCCAGGCAATGTAAATATCAAAACGCTCCATAACCTCGTTATAATCAAGGGTATCACCCGAAAGTACGGGCATCTGAGGACCAATGTGCATACCGCTGGTGGTATCGTAACCGCCGTTGATTGCAATAAGCAGTAGCTTTGCAAGGTTGCAACGGGCACCGAAAAACTGCATTTGCTTACCGATTTTCATTGCCGAAACACAGCAAGCAATTGCGTAATCATCACCATAGATTGGGCGCATTATATCGTCGTTTTCATACTGAATAGAGTCGGTATCCTTAGAAACCTTTGCACAGAACCTTTTAAAGCTGTCAGGAAGCTCCTTAGACCAAAGGACGGTAAGATTAGGCTCAGGGGAAGAACCGAGAGTATAAAGGGTGTTAAGCATACGGAAGCTACTTTTGGTAACAAGAGTTCTGCCATCCTCACCCATACCGCCAACGGCTTCGGTTATCCACATTGGGTCGCCGCCAAAAAGCTCATTATATTCGGGTGTGCGAAGGTGACGGGCTATGCGAAGCTTCATAACAAAATCGTCAAAAAGCTCTTGAGCGCCTTCTTCGGTTAAAATTCCTGCCTTTATATCACGCTCAATGTAAATATCAAAAAAGCTGCTTACTCTGCCCAGCGACATTGCGGCGCCGTTTTGCTCTTTAATGGCGCCAAGATAGGCAAAATATGTCCACTGAATAGCCTCTTTAGCGTTAGCGGCAGGCTCGCTTATATCAAATCCGTAAAGAGCTGCCATTTCCTTTAAATATCCAAGAAAAGCAATCTGCTGATAAAGCTCTTCATCCTGTCGGATGTTCTCGGTATCAAAGGTACAATTTTTTAATTGATCCTTATCCTTTTTCTTTTCCTCAATAAGCTTGTCTACGCCGTAAAGGGCAACACGGCGGTAGTCACCTATAATTCTGCCTCTGCCGTATGCATCGGGCAGACCTGTTATAACATGGCATTTTCTTGCCTGACGCATTTCATCGGTATAGGCTCTGAAAACACCGTCATTGTGGGTTGTACGAAAGCGGAATTCTTCCTCTACCTTCTGACTTAGCTTATATCCGTATGCTTCGCAGGCGTTACGTGCCATACGAATACCGCCAAAGGGACTTACTCCGCGCTTTAAGGGGCGGTTGGTTTGCATACCTACAATTATTTCGTTTTCTTTATCAATATATCCGGGGGAATAGGCAGTCAGGGAAGATACGGTAGCGGTGTCAATATCTAAAACGCCGCCAAACTGCCTTTCTAAGGCAAAAAGGGCTTCAACCTTTTTCATAAGCGCAGTGGTACGCTCGGTAGCGCCTGCAAGAAAGCTGTCATCGCCCGAATATTCTGTATAGTTGGCTTGAACAAAATCTCTTACATCTATTGTATTTTGCCAGTTGCCGCCTATGAAGCCATTCCAATTTTTGTGTTCCATAAAAAATCCTCCTTATCTGGTTTCTGATTGCCGAAAAAAACAAAAAAGGCAATCAGCTTTTACAACTGATTGCCCAGACGGTCGGCTAATTATCTTTTACATTCCCTTGCGGTAAACCCGCTAATCCGTCAGTTATGTAAAAGCTTATCTTGATTATATTATATATTA